>NZ_JAKJSN010000121.1:0-2566 GCF_050337005.1 Photobacterium japonica
GCGCATATTAATCAGTATATACACCATTTACACAGGATAGCTTTTCTAACTGAGCAACACTGAGATTTATATACTTATATTCAATCAATCAATAAAATATAGCGCGTGAGTTTAATGTGCCATTTTCAACCCAAACCCGACCTGTCATAATATTGACGCGTGAGGCGAGTAATGTTTACAAATGCGTACGAATAATGGTTGTTTTGTGTCTTTTGTGACTCGAATCACGGGTCTTATTCTCTGAGTTCAAGTACCTCTTACTCTTTTATAACATCTCACATTTTGGTGGCTATCCTGCTTTTATTAAACCGTACACAACATGGCTCTCTTATTTATATTTGATACTTATCTCAGTATCATTTTATATCTATAGCTAATGATCCTCCTT
Organism: Photobacterium japonica; assembly: GCF_050337005.1. Lineage (NCBI taxonomy): Bacteria > Pseudomonadati > Pseudomonadota > Gammaproteobacteria > Vibrionales > Vibrionaceae > Photobacterium > Photobacterium japonica. The sequence continues at coordinate 389 of NZ_JAKJSN010000121.1, forward strand.
CATCGTAATGTAGTTACACATTATTCGTTCACGTCTAATTGATTTTATTGTATTCATTTTCCGCTAGAACGATAGATGGCGATGGTCTACATGGCTTTCTATTTCAAATATTGATGTTGTTGCAATTAATTAGTGATAAGGATAGAACACTATATGCGTATGAAATTCGCAAAATCATGGATGTTTATACCACTCGTTCTCATTGCCGGCTGTAACAGCGGTGATAAAGAGCATGATTACTCTCGTTACGATCGCTATGGCGAACCGACATACCGCTTAACATCTGCATATACCATTGACCTGCTGAATCATAAAATCGGCACACATGAATACCCCACTTACGTTCACACGCCTGCGGATTACGACCCAGATGGACACCCTTATCCCGTCATTTATGCTACGGACGGACAGTGGACGAGTGATGAATATGACGCCATATTAGATGAACTAGGTACACAAGTGATTCTTGTAAGCATTGGCGAAGGGCCAATGAATCAAAGACAGCAAGATTACATCCAACCGGGTTTAGACAATTATTTTAAGTTTTTACGCAAAGAGCTCATCCCCCACGTTGAAAAAGATTACAACATTGACCCTAAGCAACGCCTGCTTGTCGGTTATTCTTTTGGTGGCAATATGGCTGCTTCCATTATGATGCTGGATGACCCCTTCAATCCTGTGTTTAGTGCCTATGCCGCGTATGATCCTGCCTTTCGACATACCTTTAATCACCAAATACATGAATTCAATGATTACTTCGACCAACTCGTTGATGATAGATATGCGGCATCCGAAACGTGGAATACCGAGTTACTCATGACGGGAGCCTTACAATCCACATTGACAGAAAATGTGAAAACACACTCAGCAAGACTTAACAACCGTGGATTCAAAGAGCTGAAAATTGAAACTGCGTATTTTGATGTTGACCATGACAGCATTGCCTTGCCGTCGTTCCGGTACACGGTTAACCATTTCTACCCAACGACGCCGATTCCAACGCCTACCGACAAGTAAATAATGAACAAAAAACCGCCTCGTTAGGGGCGGATTTTGCCTGTTGCTGGGTTCAAGTAATAAACACAGAGGCTCAAGCATGATCTCCGTGGGAATCGAGCTTGCTCACACCCAGGAGGGATCTTCTAGAATGACGTCACATGGTTTCTTGGCGGTATTTTAACACCAGACTCAATAGGAAAATACAGATGAGATTCTTCGACAATGCTGCCATCGCCGACCAGATTATTCACTTTACCTAAGTATATAAACCCCAGCTTTTGGTATAATGCGAAAGCCCTTTTATTCGTCAGCACTGTAGTCAGTTCAATGGCTCTGCACTGATTTTCTTTAGCATCATCAATGAGAATCTCAATAAGTTGCTTACCCAATCCTTGACCTTGATATTTTTCGGCAATCCCAATGCCTAATACTGGGAAATCAGACGCATACCACCAAAGGAAAAAATACGCGATAACGACACCTCTTTCATCAAGCGCGATATATACACGGTCTTCATCCAATATTGAACGAGAGATGACGTTATCAATTGTCTCATCATCATTGGYATGTGGTGTAAAGAAACCTTGTGCTGTTTCAGCCATCTCTTTCTGAAAGTTTTGAATTCTGAGTTGGTCGCTCTCTTGAAGCCGACGATAAGTGATATTGTCACTGTTTTTTAATGCTAATTTTTTCATCATCGCCCCATCAAAATCACTTTATAGCATTGATCTTACGGAATATTTACCCAGTATCCATGACGAACAACAGTCAGGCATGACATCCATACTTAAGCCATCACAATTTAATCATGACAGCCATATTTAAATCGTTTTAATCACATCCATCAACAACGCCTTTTCTTCAACAAACAGACGTATTTTGCCCTACAGTTTCCCTTACACCGACGACCAGCATGAATAATTGGGATCTGATCGCTGTCATATAGAGTGTTCACTCAATTTCTTGCATGACAAAGCCTAGCCACCTGGCTAGTCAAACATGGGAGGATGACGGTAAGTTTATCAGGCTGCGTTTAACAGCCGTCGGCAAGCGCTTAGTCCTTGAGTGCGTCGCTGACCGATATGATGGTGGTACTCTCGCAATAAGTGTTCCTTACCGACCGCGCCAGAAAAGTTTTTCTCTAGATAACAGGATAGTTCCAACCAATTTTCTTCACTT
>NZ_JAKJSN010000122.1:0-2463 GCF_050337005.1 Photobacterium japonica
GATATGAATATAACACCTTATCAAAAATAAATTTGTACTCATCATTTAATGTATTCCTAAAATCAATTTCATTAATTCCAGGATAAAATACTTTTAAAGCTCTCCGAGTGGAAAATCTCGCACTGTATTTATTTTCATAAATATACTCATACCGAACTTTAACTTCATCGTAAAATTCAACGCTGCTATTCCTCTTCAAAAAAGATACTAATTTAACCAATTCTTCACTTGTTACAAGTTTATCGCTCGAAACTCTAACAAAAAATAACTCTATCGCATCACGTTCATTTTTAACGCGACTGTTATACTCTATTAATTCAGTCGATAATATAAAACCAAAATTAACATCCAAAATAAAATTATCGTAATCACCCTCGTATAATTCAATGGCACCAAAAACATCGACTCCTTTTTTAAACCTCAATTCAAACCAAAGGTTTGTTCCTTCTATCCTAAGAAGCAACGTTATATCCTTTACATCACCATAACATTCATCATACTTAAGCCAAAAATAATCACTTAGACTTTGAGAGCAAAGATTATCATCTATAGAAAATGTTATAGTGCTTTTTTCCACGCCTGCTACAGGCTTATAATAGTCATATATTTCATGTCCATTTTCATATTCAACAACACTAATGAAGTCAACCCCATGGCGATTACCAAGATACTCAATAAACTCATTAATGTCATTATCATCATAAAACCTAGTCATTTATATTTCCCATCAATTGGAGGAAGACCTCTAAGTTCCCTTAATTCTAAATTTGTAACGACTTCATAATAATAGTGGTGATTATCAATATTCTAAATATGACACCCATGATTAAAAGTAACATTTTTATGTATAAAGACCGATGGTAGATACCTTGAAAAACACAAGTCTCTCACTCCTTCATTAAAAAATTGGCGCTATTCCATAAATTTCTGGGCTCTCTGTCAATTTCAAGCACATGAAAAACTAACCGTTCAGTCAGTTACATGATCTTCAATAGAATTCGCTATGCGGCGCTTAACAACTTTCGACTTATACTTACCCCACTCGTTCGTTGCTGGCCAATGTGGTGATAATATTCACGCAATAAGCCTTCTTTACCTATTGCTCCCGTAAAGTTTTTCTCTAAACGATGGGTTAACTCTAACCAGTTTTCTTCACTCAATCCAAGACGGGCAACAATATTGCGGGCATTGTCTGATATATACACCTTTTTACCCTCTCGCATGACACGACCAGTCTCATCAATAAGTAGTAAGTAATCGGTGAGGATAAATGGTAAGCCTTTGGGCATATTGGTACGTGGATTACCCACAAAAGGAAGTAATGATTTCGGCTGTTGGCTTGATTTTGCGGCATTAGCCCGCTTTTTGATGCTAGTGTGGGCTGATGTTTCTGGTGTTTTCGCTATGCCCGCACGTACGGGATTCAAGTCAACATACGCCATGCACGCAGCTAACGCCGCTTCATCAAGTAAAGCTTGTGACTTAAACCGCCCTTCCCAAAATCGCCCTGTACAACCGTCTTCTTTATTAGCTTGTCGTGCAATCTGCTCGTTGAGCAGGCGCATAAACCAGCTGATATCATGCAGTCGTTCGCGCCAATCCTCAGCAATACGCTCAACAGCCATTAACTGGACTTTATCCATGCGCCTTCGCTGCTCTTCATCCAGCCAGATATTTGAAAGATAGTTACCTTTGCACACGCGATGCCAACGAGTTATCACTTCTTCCTGTGTCCAGCTTTCCGCTTGGTCTTTATCGACATACAGCACAATATGAGTATGGTTACTCATTACTGCATACGCACAAATATCAATCGCAAATACTTTAGCTAGAAGCAGCAGTCGCTGCTCAACCCATTCTCGGCGATGTTCAAAACACTTACCCGTTAACGGGTCTTTGCCACACAAAAATGAACGCCGTACGCAGCGAGAGACACAATGGTAGTACGGCGTATCGGCTAAGCTGACTTGCGTTTTTCTTGACTTCGGCATCGTTGATGACCTATTTATTCATCCCTGATAAATCAAGCCTAGAACACAGAGCAAAAATGTACAAAACCTGGGTGTCTTTGTTATTTATGTGAATAGTCGACTGGCGGCTTTCGCGGTCGTAAGAGCCACGCAGGACTTTGCCGTCGATAGCGATAAGCTCGCCCTCAGAGCGCTCAGATATCACTTGCATCCAGTTTGTAAAGCACGCCTGAAACTCTGTAGGGTCAAGGCGTGAAATAATACGAGCGATGGTGTCGTGAACCGGTATGCCGTCCTTAAATAGACCTTTTTGCTGGAACCAATCGAGGTGAACTTCACCGAAGTCTTCGATGTCTTCCCAACCCTCGGCACCGGCGATGATGGCGCATACAGCCAAGAACAGAACATCGAATAATGGGTAACTGATTTTGGCTGACTGGCGCGGGTCTTTCAGGTCGCCGAAATACTTAGAAAATGCGTCGATGCTCATGGT
>NZ_JAKJSN010000123.1:0-2336 GCF_050337005.1 Photobacterium japonica
ATTATCAGCCGCTTTCAACGGAATCTTGGATATTCAAAGAGATTTGATATACAAAATTTAGTAAAGCATATTAAATTTAGTCCAATTTATCGAAAGCTGTATCTTGGCATCGCTGAAAGAACACTTTTCTTTACTGATAAGGTAATGAGAAAGGATCCAAATAAGTGGTTGTTTACTTCTTGGGGGCGTTATAGTAATCATACGCTAGATAACCCTCGTGCCGTTTATGAGAGGGTGAAAAATGATCCTGAAATTAAAAAAGTTGTCATTCTAAATAGTAATGCAGAAGTAGATTTTGATGCTCAATCAAACACATATTTTTATCCATTACATTCATTAAGAGCAATGCATGCAATGGTAACCTCTGGTTATATTTTTACTGGTTACGGTATGCATGCTGTTTTTGGGTATCGTCACTTAGTCGTTGGAACTAAGAGGCATATTATTCAATTATGGCATGGTATTCCGATCAAAAAGATCGGATTAGCAGTCGATAAAAAGCTTGAGCCGTTTTGGTCTGTCGAAGCTCATAAGTATTCTAAAGTTATTGCAAACTCAATAGATGATAAGAAAATGATGGCTCTAAGCTTTTTACCAGAAAGGCCAGAAGATGTTATTATGAGTGGTTTACCTCGTCATGATTTTATTGGTTTGGATAGCCATAATTTACCGTTAGACTATCAACAGCACCTCATGAATATCCAAGAACGTGTAAATGGCCGTAAATTAATCTTATTTACGCCTACTTGGCGTTATAATAATGAGAAGCCATGTATATTTTCAACAGATGAGTTTTCTATATTAGATGCTTTACTCAAAGAAAAAAATGCAGTCTTAGGTGTTAGGTTACATGCAAACATGATGCGTGGTAATAACTATGCTTCTTTTGTCTCTGATAATGTTATTTATTTCAATGATGTTCCGGATGTTAATTTGCTACTTCGAGAGGCGTCTGCGCTGATTACGGATTACTCTAGTATTTATCTTGACTATATGACGCTTGAGCGACCAGTACTTTTATATACACCAGATATTGAAAAGTATCGTAACCATAGAGGATTTAATTACTCCTCTGAGGAATTTATGCCACATGATTTTTGCGTATTAAACTTCACGTTATTAAAGGAAAAAATACTACAAATTTTGAATGATGAATTTGTACTTGATGAATCATATTTCCATGTCAAACGTAAGTTTTTAGGCTTTGAGCTTGATAATAAAAATGCACAGCGTGTAATTGAAAATCTATAAGGGCTGATAATGAATATTCTTATTTATACAAAACATTGGCGAAAAGGTGGAATTGAAAAGCTAATAGCATATTTGATTGAATATTCAGATGTGACGTATAATTTTTCAATTTTAACGGAAGATGTGCCAGATCCAACAAACCAATATCAACTTCCGTTGAATGTAAATATTTACTTTCGTCGCTACAGTCCATTTACGGAGAAAAATAAAGAGTCATTGAGAGATATGATTCAAAAAATAGATCCTGATGTTATTGTTGTCATGGGGTCAACACGTGAGTTATATAAAGTATCCCGTGCATCTATTGGATTACCATATCCAATTATCATATCAGAGCATAATTCAAATAAAGAAATCGCAAAAAATTTCTTTAATGACTACCATTTTTATAATGCGGTAAGAAATACAGCAGATCTAAATCATGTTATTTTTAACAGTTTCGGAGAGCAGTATCCTCATAAAGAAAAACTTCGTGTTATTACAAATCCTATTATGCCTCTTCCGCAAAGAGCCATAGTTGAAAAAGCATCGGATGGAAAAAATAGAATTATTCACGTTGCTCGCTATGATCTTCATCAGAAGCAGCAAGATGTTCTTGTACGTTCTTTTGCGTTAATTGCACGTAAGCACCCTGATTGGGAAATGCACCTATATGGTGGAGATTGGTTTGGTGGGCAAGATGAAATTCGTTCATTGGTGAAACAGTTAGACCTTTCTAATCAAGTTTTTATTCATGATGCTATTGAAAATGTTGGCGAGATATTGGCAACGGGCAGTATTTTTGCATTTCCATCTGCTTATGAAGGGTTTGGATTAGTTGTCGGTGAAGCTATGTCTGTCGGTTTGCCTGTCATCGCTTTTTCTGACTGTGAGGGCGTTAATCAGATTGTTAAAGACGGATATAATGGTGTTTTAGTTAACTCTGGATTACGAGATCACGAGAAATATTCTGTAGCTCTTGATGAATTGATCTCTGATGGAGCAAAACGTAAATATTATTCTGATAATGCACTAGAGACTATTAATGATTTTTCCATGGAGAAGTTTATTAGTGGTTGGCAGGAAGTCTTAGATGAGGCATATAG
>NZ_JAKJSN010000124.1:0-1995 GCF_050337005.1 Photobacterium japonica
TTGGTGCTCCCTGCATCATTCCGTTGACTGCTGTATCCGTCAGCATTGTCCTTTTTTACTTCGTCCTGAAGTGTTCCTTTGGCCTTCCTGACCCATCAGCACATCCTGTCCTGACTCTCATCGTCCATCCTGGCGGTGTCCCTGACTTCATCCTGAAGTGGTCCTTTGTCATCCTGACGAGTAAACATCTTGTCTACTACTGTGCCGTTCCTCGGCTATCCCTTCACAGTCCATGTTCGATATACCATCCTAGTACACCGGTCTCATCCTGAGACGCCCACATCCTTGGGGTTTTCCTGTTCCGTTCCGTCAGTTGCTTCCGACACCAATAAGATTACGCTTTTCCCTTGAAGAAAAAAGACAGCAGAAATAAACATTTTTAGCTATTGCAGAACCCCACACCTACAGCCACCAACACAGCCATTTAAAAACAACAAGTTAGCAATCAGCATCAGAGTAATCCACTCATACATTTCCATTATGTCCCACAACCTTGTAAGCGATCTCGCACACGGACCGTAGACAAATAGGAAAACACGCCAACATACCCCAACAAAGGGGCATAACAATAAGGGTTAAAAGACACACAATAGAGCAATATCAACGGGTAAAAATGGGCGCTGAATGGGGATAGAAAAAGTGCGAGATGCGAGATGCGAGATGCGAGATGCGAGATGCGAGATGCGAGAAAAAATACCCGAAAATAAGAACGGGCGCAACGTCCGTTGCGCCCATAGGTCTTACATGCAGCTATCCCGCTACGATGTTGCTCCCTGCTGACATCCCTGCGTAAATCAATGTCCTTGGCGGTAATCCCTAAACCCCATCCTCGGGTTGTCCTTTGGTATTCCTTGACCCGTCGTTTCATCCTGAACCGACTCTCTCATCCATCCTGGCGGTGTCCTGGCCTTCATCCTGAAGGTGTCCCTAACACTCATCCTTAAGCGGTCCTGCCCCATCCTGGTGGCGATCCCTTTACCTTATCCTTAAGGCGTCCTAACTTCTTCCCGAAGTGATCCTTGTCATCCTGACCGGTCATCATCCTGATCACCGCTGGCATCCAGCCTGTATCCTTTTCATCCTTGTGAGCCTACATCCTGTCGACTCGTCCTCATCCTGAGGTTACAGCGTCCTGCTGTGTATCCTGTTCCTTGCCGCCTTTCCTTGCGACAGGGGTGATATTACGCGGATCCACGGCAGGAACAAGCCAGTGCAGAAGAGGCTTATCGCAAAATCTGACATTCACAAAAAGCATAAATACGTAAACGCCTGTTAAAAAACATAAATATCTCACTCACACGACGAAAGCCCTACAACGAAAAGCAAAATAACTTACAGCGTTGTAGGCGATCTCTTACAAAACAACGGGAGAATATCAGCAATGCATTTCATAGAAGAATATTATTGCGAGAGTCAGCGCTTGTAGAGAGATTCACTCTATTGAAAGGCTAAATATAAGAATATCAACAAAAAGACTGTGTCGGCGGCGACATGGATGGGTAGGGTAACATCGGTAATAGATAAGATCAGGAAACGACAAATGACGTAGCGTGAAAACGCACTGAGCATGCACAGAAAAACAGGCATAGATAAAGGCAAAGCAGAAGCAGAAGCAGAAGCAGAAGCAGAAAGATGACAACAATAACACGCAGATAGCAGATAAAAGAACGGGCGCAACTTGCGTTGCGCCCTTAGGTCTTACATGCAGCAATCCCGCTACTATGGTGCTCCCTGCATCATTCCGTTGACTGCTGTATCCGTCAGCATTGTCCTTTTTTACTTCGTCCTGAAGTGTTCCTTTGGCCTTCCTGACCCATCAGCACATCCTGTCCTGACTCTCATCGTCCATCCTGGCGGTGTCCCTGACTTCATCCTGAAGTGGTCCTTTGTCATCCTGACGAGTAAACATCTTGTCTACTACTGTGCCGTTCCTCGGCTATCCCTTCACAGTCCATGTTCGATATACCATCCTAGTACACCGGTCTCATCCTGAGA
>NZ_JAKJSN010000125.1:0-1976 GCF_050337005.1 Photobacterium japonica
ATTTCGCCACTTCCGCATTCGGATGCTGCTGATTACTTTTCAATTTAAGCGCACTTAAACTGAGCTCTCTTATTCAGAGAGAATGGTGCGGAAGGAGAGACTTGAACTCTCACACCTTGCGGCGCTAGAACCTAAATCTAGTGCGTCTACCAATTTCGCCACTTCCGCATTTTGCACTGTACTTAAACAGTCTTTTTTATCTTCCTAATAGGAGGAAGATGGTGGCTACGACGGGATTCGAACCTGTGACCCCATCATTATGAGTGATGTGCTCTAACCAACTGAGCTACGTAGCCATTTTAGATTGCCGATATAATGAAATATCCACATTCATAAAATATGGCAGGTCTACCTGGATTCGAACCAGGGAATGGCGGCATCAAAAGCCGCTGCCTTACCGCTTGGCGATAGACCTGCAGATTGCTCTTTACAGAGACTTTATTAATCAGAGCAGAATGGTGCGGAAGGAGAGACTTGAACTCTCACACCTTGCGGCGCCAGAACCTAAATCTGGTGCGTCTACCAATTTCGCCACTTCCGCATTCGGATGCTACTGATTGCTTTTCGACTTAAGCGAACTTAAATCAAAACCCTCTTTTTCAAGAGAATATGGTGCGGAAGGAGAGACTTGAACTCTCACACCTTGCGGCGCTAGAACCTAAATCTAGTGCGTCTACCAATTTCGCCACTTCCGCATACTTATCGTGTTGATCTTACAACCAAACGTTAAGCTTAAATTGTGGCAGGTCTACCTGGATTCGAACCAGGGAATGGCGGCATCAAAAGCCGCTGCCTTACCGCTTGGCGATAGACCTGCAGATGCTCTTTACAGAGACTTTGTTAATCAGAGCAAGAATGGTGCGGAAGGAGAGACTTGAACTCTCACACCTTGCGGCGCCAGAACCTAAATCTGGTGCGTCTACCAATTTCGCCACTTCCGCATTCGGATGCTGCTGATTATTTCCCCCAGTTTAAGCGAGCTTAAACTGACATTCTCTAAGAGAGAATATGGTGCGGAAGGAGAGACTTGAACTCTCACACCTTGCGGCGCTAGAACCTAAATCTAGTGCGTCTACCAATTTCGCCACTTCCGCATACTTATCGTGTTGATCTTACAATCAAACGTTAAGCTTAAATTGTGGCAGGTCTACCTGGATTCGAACCAGGGAATGGCGGCATCAAAAGCCGCTGCCTTACCGCTTGGCGATAGACCTGCAGGTTGCTTTTCTTCAAAGCTGCTCTCAATCGAGAGAATGGTGCGGAAGGAGAGACTTGAACTCTCACACCTTGCGGCGCCAGAACCTAAATCTGGTGCGTCTACCAATTTCGCCACTTCCGCATGTTTTACATCATCCTAGTAAAAGGAAGATGGTGGCTACGACGGGATTCGAACCTGTGACCCCATCATTATGAGTGATGTGCTCTAACCAACTGAGCTACGTAGCCGTATTTAAGTTGCCGACTATACATGATAATCAACAGCTTTAAAAGTGGCAGGTCTACCTGGATTCGAACCAGGGAATGGCGGCATCAAAAGCCGCTGCCTTACCGCTTGGCGATAGACCTGCAGATGCTCTTTACAGAGACTTTATTTAATCAGAGCAAGAATGGTGCGGAAGGAGAGACTTGAACTCTCACACCTTGCGGCGCCAGAACCTAAATCTGGTGCGTCTACCAATTTCGCCACTTCCGCATTCGGATGCTGCTGATTAYTTTTCAATTTAAGCGCACTTAAACTGAGCTCTCTTATTCAGAGAGAATGGTGCGGAAGGAGAGACTTGAACTCTCACACCTTGCGGCGCTAGAACCTAAATCTAGTGCGTCTACCAATTTCGCCACTTCCGCATTTTGCACTGTACTTAAACAGTCTTTTTTATCTTCCTAATAGGAGGAAGATGGTGGCTACGACGGGATTCGAACCTGTGACCCCATCATTATGAGTGATGTGCTCTAACCAACTGAGCTACGTAGCCATT
>NZ_JAKJSN010000126.1:0-1704 GCF_050337005.1 Photobacterium japonica
ATAGATAGAGAATGATGGTTTTATGTTTAGAAAATACTATTTAACAGATGTACTAGGTAAAAAATTCTTTGTAAAAGGTTCAAAAGTTGGAATTAAGAAGTTGTCGGAATATCAGGCATAATAAAGCCATCAACACGATGCTTATTACATTCGGCGTTTTTGGTTTAGAGTATAATTGGTTTGGAGAGTAAGTCGTCAGCACGTGTTATGGCGGCGTTAGGCGAATGGAGGCATAATGAACTACGAGAATGACGTTTTTAGAGTTAGAGAGCTTCGAGAAACTGACGCAGACTCATTGTTTAGTTTGTATTCGGGCTCAATTTCTTCCGCAAAGTACATTTCGACATTACCTCATGATACGGTGGGAACCACGCTCTCAAAAATTAAGCAGTGGAGAAAATCCTATTTGGAAAGCACTCCCAAAGTACTAGTTTATGGTGTCGCAGAAAGCCAAAATGACTTTGTGTTTGGGGTAGTTGTGTTCGTGTTCAATGAACAGTATGCAGAGATCCATTTTGGTATATCAGGCAAATTTAGTAATCGTGGAATTTCGACGCAATTGTGTCGTACTGGTTTGGCATACTTAAATAACTTTGGTATCAAGGAAGTAAGAACAAATCCATTTGTTGGGCACATGGCAAGTGTAAGGGTTTTAGAAAAGTCAGGTTTCTCAAATCATGGAACGCTCAAAAACTATGCGCGTTTTCCAACTTTAGGTGACGGTCTTTTCAATTGTGCAGATATGCGCATAAGCCTCTGAAAATTCGCCGAACAAACGACTATAGCATCAATAGCTAATCACCATGGTTCTGGAGTCATAAATGCAGGTTATTTTTGAAAGCAACTGGAGCTGGATGCTTTTTGAGGAAGAGAGTGACTTTTACTTCTCTGTCGTCTGTGGTTCTTCCGCTATCTTTGTCCGAGAACTTAAACTCAGTGAAGAAGAGGTACTTGCTTTCCAAAACAATGGCGAGAGTGCGCTTGATGATATTGCGAGTGCAGTCAGGTACCGACCACAGCACTTTGATGACAGGCACATCAAAGGATTGAGTACCCGTGATGATGTGAGGGCAGCCATTCTTGATTGGCAAACTAATCACGGAGCGAAGCGATAAAATGGTAATAATGAGTAGGAAGCATTCAAAAATCATTTTCTATGGTTTAACGAGCTTGTATTTCGCTTATGCGCTGGTACTTTTATTCTTTCCTCATACCGTTACTCTTGATATGTCTTCCCCGTTAGTGGAATTGTATGGCGGGATCAGTGCGCTAATGATGATTATCGCGTTGTATACCCATGCTTATGATAAAGCGTTTTTACCCATACGATTGGTCGAAGTGATCATCGTGAATACGATCATGTGCGCGTTATGGAGCTATATCGAGACGGCACGAGATGATTTTGCTTTGTAAGCGCTGAATTAACCCCACCTTCAATAATTCAGCCACATAGACGATCCTGTTTCTTCGTTATTTAAGGAGAAACACCATGACATCTACCAAACGACAACATTGGCAGTCTATTATCGATGAGCAAACCCAAAGCGACCTCACCAAAGCCGATTTTTGTCAGCAGCGTAATATCAAACTGGCGACGTTTTACTATTGGCTGAAAAAGCTACGCACTAATGACGAGATTCAATGTGTATTACCTATCTTGCTCGATGAAAAGGCAGAGGCTTCATGCGTTGAAGTGTTTCTGCC
>NZ_JAKJSN010000127.1:0-1522 GCF_050337005.1 Photobacterium japonica
GAATATGATAAATTAGGAATGCTTGTTTTTAACGGCGCAACAATGGCACAAAAAAACTCACGATCCACCGAAAAATTCTTCTTCTTTTTTTCATAATAATAGACACCTACCCTCGCTCGATTCCAATCCATTGGCACGATCATTTCATGCCCATTGACATAACCCGTCTGCTCAAGCGCCTCCTTCTTATCTTCCGTGATCAAAATTTTGGCTGCGACGTCAGGTTCTTGATAGATAAAATGTTCCATTAATCTTTGCTTTACTTGGCCAACCGAGTAACTAGGGTTAGCTTCATTCGCATTGAACTCTACGGTTAACTTCATGGGGGCATCAATCACAGTGTCTACTTTTTGATGCCAAGTAAATGCATCCACCACTGCGATGCCTTGTAAAGCCTCAGCAATTTCACGTTCCGCTTTTTCATGCAGATCAATATCGTGCTTAAATTGTATAATTAGGCTGTCAGAACACCCTGATATAAAAAGCAGTGCAGCAAACAACAAGCCGACTTTTACTTTGCTAAACATTCGTGATCTCCTATCACAGGTAAATAGGCATCCATCCCACTACGGCAACCTATTCATCATATTGACAATCAAATATCGCCAATAAAAATAAAGTTAGCCCTATCAATAAATAAGTATCGAAAGGCCACTAAATAAACGATGAAATCTATCACAACCTGCTATTTCCTTGGGTATGAAATTACAAATGTCGCTTGATTTCGGAATCTGTCACAAACTTTATGCTGAATAAGTGGGTGAGATACATACACGGAGAACAACCAAACATCCAAGCTGGATTATTCACAGTAATTAGGGCTGTTTCTGTCATCTGGATCTTTAACTTGCATAATGAAATCAGCAGAAAGGTTATACCGGTTAAGTACCTTCGTGACAGCCTGTGAGGTAGCAGCCCTACCAAAATCGTTAAAAATGGATGCAGGATCCTTTTCTTGATTCCAAATCACATAGACTTCATTCGCTAACACTCTGGCATCCTCCCAACTACCAGTACTCATGCCTAGATAATCAAAATACTCCCAAGCTCTCACATGCTCAATAGAAGCATCATCACCAGAAACCAGAAAAGACATTTCAATTTTTTTATACCAAGGGAACACGGTAATATCGACCGCCCTTAACTGACGATCATCAAAATCATTGAATATTTGGCTCAATCTTATCGCTAGTACCTTTTCTATTTCTCCAACAAAACCAGAATTAAATTCCCATTCATTAAATCTCTTATCTTTATTATTATCTATATCATCAACATCAACATCAACATCAACATCAATCGAGTAGGAGGAGGCCTCACGACCCAGGGCAAGATCATGAATATTTTTTGCCCAATTCCAGATCAAAATTGACCTGACGAGTCGACTGTGATCTTATGCTCCTCTTTTGAGGAGTGACCATGAATTTAGATACCATCAAAGAGCATTTCAGCATCATCCGTGACGAGCGACAAAGCGCGAAAGTGGATTACCCACTGTTCGATATTTTGTTTGGCTCAATCT
>NZ_JAKJSN010000020.1:0-102643 GCF_050337005.1 Photobacterium japonica
ACACTGATTGATAGGATTCGTGCAGCATCAACACGTCGAATGCGTTTGGCGCACACATCACGAATAGCGCCAAGGCGAAGGATCTCTTTGTCATTCATGGTTACCAACATCGATTGTTTATCTCATATAGACCAGAACAGAGTCTGATCACCATAGGAAAAACAGGACATTTTCACTTTGCAGAAAAGAAACACTTTAGCTTTGGAGCTACAGCCTCAGTGCATATAATGTATATTATGTTAAATAAGGTACATTAAATCCATAATTAACAGCTAGTTGGTACATTCTTCTTACCATCGTCCTCCCTCTCTCTCTGCCTGACTGCTGGCGTAATTGTTCTATTTAACAGTATTGGCTATTTACCATAAAATAGGTAATTAACACCTCTTTTTAAGTCCTTCGGCAAATGGTCAGTTTGCCTAGTACTTCAAAATATGGTGTTAATTACAAGGCTTGGTATCACCAAGCCTGACGTCTTTTGATTAGATACTCGAACTCAGTGCGTGTTTGTCGCTATCTGAAATTGACTCAGAATGCTGTCGAGTTCTTTGGCCAAGATCGGCTTGGCCAAAAAACCGTTCATGCCAACGTTGAAGTATTCATCTTGATCTGACTTCATGACATTCGCAGTCAACGCAATGATTGGTAAACTCATACCGCTGGCACGCAACGCCTTTGTGGCAGAGATACCGTCCATACCAGGCATCGAAATATCCATGAAGATCAAATCAAAATCACCCAGATGTTGATTGGCCATTTCAATAACCTCATGCCCATTGCTGGCAATTCTCACCTGATGTCCACGTTTTTCCAACATGAGTTTGGCTACCAGTTGATTTGTCGGACTGTCTTCTGCCACGAGTATGTTCATCGGCGTGTTGTGTAACACACACAGTGGTTTTTCATCGGGCTGAATGTTCGGAGATTTCACTTCAATGATCGGAATCATCACGGTAAAACAACTGCCCACACCCAACTGACTTTTCAGCAATATGCGGCCGCCCATTTTTTTGATCAAGTGTTGGCTAATGGCCAATCCCAAACCGGTGCCGCCAAATTGTCGTGTGATACTGCCATCGGCTTGTATAAACGGATTGAATAATGACTTTTGTGCTTCAGGTGCAATTCCAATACCGGTATCAGTAATCGCAATGTGTAAGTTGTTTTCGACGACATCAACATCAACACGCACGCTGCCTTCATGCGTGAATTTAATGGCGTTGCCAACAAGATTAAACAACACTTGTGACATTCTGTTTTTATCACTTATGATGGTTGCAGGCACCAATCCACTCACCACGGTTTCAAGTTCGATTTGCTTTTTGTTCGCTTGCTCTTTTAATTGGGTAACCACTAAATCCAAACTGCTCGATAACGCCATCTCTGCATTAAACAGTTCAAAGTTGCCAGACTCTATACGCGATAAATCAAGAATGTCATTAATGATGGTCAGCAGCAATTGTGCCGACTGATCCATTTGGTTCACCCACGCACTTTGTTGTAAGTCCAAACCGGAATCCGCCAGAATATCCAGCAAACCTAAGACGGCATTTAATGGTGTGCGAATTTCATGGCTCATCATAGCCAAAAATTCTGACTTCGCTTTGTTCGCGGTTTCTGCTTGCTTGCGTGCTTCTTGCAATTCTTCCAGACGTTTCTTTCGGTACGTGATGTCCTTGGCTGTGCCGCGAAACCCAAGGAGTTCGCCATGTTTATTAAAATACGGCGTGCCACTGAAGTTAATCCATAACCCGCCTTCATTCTTGGGTAGCTGCCATTCAAAGTCTTCAAACGTTGTTCGCTGAGACAACACGTTTTCGAGCAATGCAGCAAACTCGGGCTGATCAGGAAAAATATTCAGTATGCTATGTGTATCAATCACATGATTGGCTAAATGTGGTGATGAAATATAGGTAAAGCGGTAATCAGGATCAACTTCCCAGAACCAGTCCCCGACCGTTCTCGCAAAATCTTTAAAGCGCTGCTGACTGTGCGTCAACTCTTGTGTTCGGATTGTCACAAGCGATTGTAAGCGTTCGCGATAATCAATATCGATGATAGCGCGTTCAAGTAACGGTCGAAAACGTTCTAATACACGGCGACAATTTGGTGAAAACTGCCCTTTTTCAGAATGGAAAAATAACAGTAATGCATCGCCTGAACTGACTTTTACCCCCGTTAGCAGCACAGATTGGCAATGTACCAGTAACTCATTAGGTAATGTTTTGAACTCATAAACCTGTTTGGGATCGAACAGTGCGATACTTTCCCCGTGCATAGAACGGATAAACGTATTGCCGATCGGCCATACGCTCGACTCAAAGAAACGACATGTCGTGACCAGTTCTTGTAATGGCGCAGTTTCATCTTCACGCGTTAATACAAGCGCATGTTCAAACCCAATATATTTACGCAGAACGGTAAGTAAACTATTGAATACTTGGCGTTTTGTGTTTGCACCCGCCATCGCGGCCATACCCGCAAGAATCGCGGTGTTTTCATCGCGCAGTTGTTTTTCGCGCTCTTTCGTTCGCATAAGATCAAGCAAGGTTTCTTGAAGTTTTTCAGATTCATAGTTCGCCATGACTTAATCCTTATGGAACAAAACGGCAGAGATCATTAAATTACCGTGTGCATTTTCGCCGCCTTCAAATTGCCCTTGCTCACCAAATGTGAACGGGCCAACAAACGGTGCGTTGTGCATCGCATCGTTCACATGGCCAGCCACTTCATGCATGCGATCTTGCACGCGTAACATACACCCTGCGCAATAAATGGTGATACCGCCAATCGGTTCTAACAGGCTATCTTCTGAATAAATATTACAAGCAGCGTCCACTACCCGACCCGCTCGCGTGATCAATCGCTCATCCGTTCCCTTCATAAAATAAAGCGTCTCACCTTTATGAATGCGGGCGAAAAGCTTGATGCCACCTCGTTGAGTGATCTCTCTTGGGTGTGCCAGTTTGAAATATGGCATGTCGTGCACATGACCGACAACCCTACCAAGCGGGTGTAAACTGCTACTTTTGGCTAAATTAACACCCTGGCTGAGACGTGTATTCATCCACTCTTCATAGACTTCAATCGCGGGGCGACCATCTAGCTCCAGCAGTTCTCTGCCCTCAACCCGTGTTGCTACAGCATGTAATCCAGTGCTGGCGTACCCAGAGTGAAATGAATAACTAACCAGGCATGATGGGTAGATAACACTTAGCCCGACCCCTTCCTGACACGTTTGTTCATGAGTGAAAATTTGCCAATTACCAAGAATATAATCATCCGCCGCACTGCCCCCAATGATGGGAACAGAAATGCCCAGTTCATCATTAATGCCCCGGATGACTTCTTCTTCATCCCCTGGGCTAGCATGCAAAACAATCAATGAAGGTAATTCGCCAGAACGGCCACTATTGGTTATCGCTTTTAATAATGCTTGTTTCGCCATCTCATATTTAGGGCGATGGCTTGAGACAATGGCGCTGCCGTAAGCCCCGTTATAATCGGAGATCGCCCACAAAGCGACCCCTGTACCAAAGTGATAACCGTCATCTGTCATCACACCTTGGCATGACGTGCATCCTAGAATTTGCGCGTAAGGAAATGCGGCAGTAAGCGCCTGCTGAAAGGTATCAACCGCATAGTTCTCGGAGAAGTACACCAAGATTAATTTTGGGTTAGTGATCTTTTGCTGCAGCAAGGCAATCGCCTGTGCAATAGCGCCAGATGATGATGAGTTTGATGAAAAGCTTGTGGATATATCCATTGGAACAAAATGTTTTGTTTATATTTCCATCATCATAGTCGTTTTTTATTGTGAGTTCAGAACTGTCTAAACGTTTTTTGCTATATATCATTAAAGTTATTAGCGAAATGTCCGTTAATGACAGATTACCGAATGAGTTTACACAACATTAATGAGCGCAATATGGAAGCGATAACAAAGCACGTTGTATTGATCACCGGCGGAGCCAGCGGCATAGGAAAAGGGATTGCGAATGCCCTCTCTAAAAC
This sequence comes from Photobacterium japonica, assembly GCF_050337005.1. NCBI lineage: Bacteria > Pseudomonadati > Pseudomonadota > Gammaproteobacteria > Vibrionales > Vibrionaceae > Photobacterium > Photobacterium japonica. The sequence goes on from NZ_JAKJSN010000020.1 coordinate 4,015, forward strand.
CATGACCGTCATTGTTGCCGATCTGAATAAAGATGCAGGTGAACTACTGGTCACAGAGAACCCATTAATCCGATTTAAACACGTCGATGTCTCTGTAGAATCAGAGGTTGAGACACTCATTGAGAGTGTCATTAAGCAGCATGGGCGACTCGATAGTGTGATTAACAATGCGGCGATTGCTGATCCTTACAATGCCCCTTTGGAAACATTAGACATTGCCTATTGGCAAAAGGTCATCGCGGTTAATCTTACCGCGCCAATGCTCGTCACGAAATACAGCGTGCCCCATTTGCGTAAGCAAAAAGGATCGGTCGTGAATATGAGCTCGACGCGTGCATTGCAATCTGAACCCAATACGGAAGCCTACAGCGCCTCGAAAGGCGGCATTGTCGCACTCACGCATTCGCTGGCGGTCAGTTTAGGGCCTGATGTGCGGGTAAATTGTATCTCTCCAGGCTGGATCGATGTGGTTGGTGAATCACTACGTGATGTTGACCATCAGCAGCATTCTGTGGGGCGAGTCGGTGCGCCCGATGACATTGCGGCATTAGTTAAATACTTAATTTCTGAAGACGCGGGGTTTATCACGGGACAAAATTTTGTCGTTGACGGCGGTATGACGACGAAGATGATCTATCGCGAATAACAATACATCACCGAAAGGTATGCGAAAAAGGCTGCATTTAGAGTAAGAGGCCTGCACTTATGCCATAAAAAAAGGGGGTTAGTCATTAAACCCCTACAAAGCATAATGTATTAATTTAACACATTCATTTTATTCATTTTTCAACGGTAAATTTTGCAACAATCACTTCGTCACCTTGGGTGATATTTACCCCCCACTGCATCTGTGAATGTGTGCACTCTGGCACAGTAAATGTGCCTTTCCAACCCGTTGAAGTTTGCTCAAAAGTGACCGGGATCGTGCCCATGAACATCGTCACGCCTTCGACAACTGCACTCGGTTTAACATCTGTGTTATCAAGTTGTAGGACAAGAGGTGTATTTGCCGTCGCTGCCACCGGTGAAAGTGAGATATTTTTATGCTTTTTTCCAGCTTCATCTATACAGCTATCTGCCGTTAACAAGCATGTAAAGGCACTGGAATCTGTGGTTGATTCCTCTTTATAGGTGATTGTTCTCCATACAAATGCAGTAATAAGCACTGCCATTAAGAAGAGGATTTGAATAAAACGCCCTTTAGTGAGCTTTTCTGCAGCCATGTTTTTTCGTGCTTCCCGTGTTACAGAGGTCAAATTTTTCACATAAATGTTGCTTAACCGTAAACAATGTGTGGGCTTGACCCTGTCATTCATATGCCAAAACATATAGTATATGTCGTTGAAAATGCCACTTTTACAACAAAATAGCAATGTAATTGCTGAGCGGTGAGAAAAATCGTTGCAACAATTTCATAAGCTTTGGGTGGCATTGCGACAACTTGTTGTTCGCACAAGGAAAGAGAGTGTAGTTGACAAATAAATTGGAAGCAGCAACATGAGCCAAGTAAAGCAGCTTGAACAAAACTACAACTATACGGTCGTTCGCCAATTCACCTTAGTGACCATACTTTGGGGAATTGTTGGAATGGGCGTTGGTGTACTAATTGCCGCTCAGCTGGTGTGGCCGGCACTTAACTTTGACACCCCTTGGTTGACATACAGCCGTTTGCGTCCCCTGCATACCAATGCAGTGATCTTCGCCTTCGGTACGAGTGCGTTATTTGCTACGTCTTATTACGTAGTACAGCGTACCTGTCAAGCCAGGTTGTTTGGTGGCAAATTAGCGTCATTCACCTTCTGGGGTTGGCAAGCCATTATCCTATCCGCCGCAATTTCATTGCCGATGGGTTGGACTTCGGGTAAAGAATACGCAGAACTGGAGTGGCCGATTGATATCGCCATTGCTGTTGTCTGGGTTGCCTATGCCATAGTCTTTTTCGGTACCATGATAAAAAGAAACACGTCGCACATTTATGTTGCAAACTGGTTCTTTGGTGCCTTCATTTTAACGGTCGCTGTACTTCACATTGTGAACAGTTTAGCCGTCCCTGTGTCAATGGGTAAGTCATATTCAGCTTATTCTGGCGCTGTGGATGCAATGGTACAGTGGTGGTACGGACACAATGCTGTCGGTTTCCTTCTGACCGCCGGCTTCTTAGGGATGATGTATTACTTCGTACCTAAGCAAGCAGGTCGCCCGGTGTACTCATACCGTCTATCGATTGTCCATTTCTGGGCGCTCATTTCTCTTTACATCTGGGCTGGTCCTCACCACCTTCACTACACAGCACTGCCTGATTGGACCCAATCGCTCGGCATGGTGATGTCATTGGTTCTATTCGCACCCTCTTGGGGCGGCATGATCAACGGTATTATGACCTTATCCGGTGCATGGCATAAATTGCGTTACGACCCTATTCTTCGTTTCCTTGTGGTGTCTTTGTCGTTCTACGGCATGTCGACCTTTGAAGGACCGATGATGGCAATCAAAACGGTTAACGCCCTTTCTCACTACACGGATTGGACCATTGGTCACGTTCACTCAGGTGCGTTAGGTTGGGTTGCGATGGTTTCCATTGGTGCGATTTACCACTTAATTCCGAAGTTGTTCAATCAAGAGCGCATGTACTCTATCCGCCTAATCAACGTTCACTTCTGGTTAGCGACAATCGGTACCGTACTGTATATCGTTGCGATGTGGATTTCGGGTGTGATGCAAGGCCTGATGTGGCGCGCAGTCAACACAGACGGCACGTTAACCTACAGCTTTGTTGAATCTCTGCAGGCATCTTATCCGTTCTATATTGTCCGCTTTATTGGTGGCTTGATCTTCCTTTCTGGCATGTTCTTACTGGCGTACAACGCCTATAAGACGATTGCTGCACCGAAAGAAAGTCTAAAACTTACCGAGCAACCGGCATAAGGAGTCCGACAATGGCAAATAATCGTCATGAAATTGTAGAAAAAAATGTCGGCCTTTTAGCCATCCTGATTGTGGTTGCAATCAGCTTTGGTGCGCTGGTTGAAATTACCCCACTGTTGTATCAAGACCAGACGACCGAGCCGGTTGATAACCTGCGCCCTTATACCGCGCTGGAAATGGAAGGCCGTGATATTTACATCCGTGAAGGTTGTAATGTTTGTCATAGCCAGATGATCCGCCCATTCCGTTCTGAAACAGAGCGTTATGGCCACTACTCACTTGCCGGTGAGAGTGTTTGGGAGCATCCATTCTTGTGGGGTTCTAAACGTACAGGGCCAGATTTGGCCCGTGTTGGCGGACGTTATTCTGATGACTGGCACCGCATTCACCTACGTGATCCTCGTGCTGTTGTGCCTGAATCAAACATGCCGGGCTTCCCTTGGTTAGAAGAGAACGTGCTTGACGGTGAATTAACGTCTAAGAAACTCGCCATCTTTAAGAATCAATTTGGTGTGCCATACACCGATGAGCAAGTGGCAAATGCCGGTGAAGCAGTGAAAGGCAAGACTGAAATGGATGCACTGATTGCATACTTACAGTCACTCGGCCATGCAATGAAATAAGGAGATCCCAATGGATATTGGCACTATTCATAGCATTTGGACGGTTGTGTTGTTCAGCAGTTTTATCGGTATTGTCGTTTGGGCATACAGTAAGCGTCAGACATCCCGTTTTGAAGAAGCGGCTAATCTGGTGTTTGCAGATGAAGACAACGATGTGGCAACCAGAGAAAACGACAGGAGCAAGGAAGCATGACTACGTTTTGGAGTCTATGGATATCAATCATCACTATTGCGACGTTGATCGGTGTTGCCGCCCTGTTGGTTTGGTGTAGTCGTGACACCATGGGTGTTGCAGAAGGTGAAGATATGGGGCACGAATACGACGGTATTCGTGAAATCAATAACCCACTACCGAAATGGTGGTCCTACATGTTTTGGGGCACCATTATTTTCAGCGTGGTTTACCTTATACTTTTCCCAGGCCTTGGTAACTTTAAAGGCGTACTTGGCTGGCAGAGTTCGGATCAAACCGTGCGTTCATTGCAAGAGTCAAATGCCTCTATTGCCAATGCGCACAGTGAGAAACGCTTAGATCAGTATGCCCGTGAGTTGGACGAAGCCAATGCGCAGTTTGGTGAAACGTTCAAACGTATTGCCTACGACGCATCCGGTACACAATTACGCCCTATCACTGACATCGCGCAAGATGAAGAAGCACTGAAAGTCGGCCAACGCTTGTTCTTGCAGAACTGTGCGCAATGCCATGCTTCTGATGCGCGTGGCCAGCTTGGCTACCCTAACCTAACCGACGGCGGTTGGCTGTACGGCGGTGAGGCGGAATCAATCAAGACCACCATTATGGAAGGTCGTGTGGGTGTCATGCCTGCATGGATTGGTTCGTTGGGTGCTGACGGTGTGACGGAAGTGACCAGCTATGTACTGAGCATGTCAGGTCGAAAAGTGAATGCTAAAGAAGCCGCTGCCGGTAAACAAAAGTTTGTCGTGTGTGCAGCTTGTCACGGTACCGATGGTAAAGGTAACCCTGCCTTCGGTGCGCCGGATCTTACCGATAACACATGGTTATACGGCGGTTCACGCAGTGCCGTTGAGTCAACCATTATCAATGGTCGCCAAGGTGTTATGCCTGCATGGAAAGATATTTTGGGTGAAGAGAAAATCCAAGTTATCTCGGCCTATGTCTGGAGCCTCAGCAACGACACCAACAAATAGCGTCACTGCAACAAAACACTATTGCGTTCAACGCACACTCAGTCACAACGTTACCGCGTAGGCTGAGACATAATACCTGCCCCTGTTCATCGGGGGCAGTTTCCTCACCGCTTCAAGGGTAATCAATATGGGTAAGCCATGGTATAAGCAGTTTTGGCCTTGGTTCGTTTTTGCCATCCCTGCGACATCAATCTGTTACAGCTTAACGGCTGTCTATATCTTCTCTTTAAACAAAGTTGATCTTGTCGCTGAAGACTATTACAAAAAAGGGAAAGCGATTAACTTAGACCTTTCTCGCCTTCGTGTGGCTGATGCATTACAACTGAAAGCGAAGGTTTCAGTGCAAGATAACGATATCGCCATCATGTTCAATAAAGGGGAATTAACCACCTACCCTAATTTACGGGTGACGTTCACTCACCGCACCTTGCCCGATAAAGATTTCACCCAAATGATGAGTGCCGATCTGTCTGGTAACTATCGCTTTGCATCCACAAACCAATTAGCCGGTCCATGGTTTGTCGAAGTAGAACCCTTTAATGGCGACTGGATGTTGCAAGGTCGTGTGAACCTGCCGACACCCACCCCGATTTCGTTGTACGGGCAGAGTAAGGAATGACAAAAGACTGTTATCACTGTGGTGATCCTGTTCCTCAGGATTACCATCATCAAGTAGAAATCCTTGGCCATCAACGCGATATGTGTTGCCCCGGCTGTGAAGCGGTCGCACAGACCATCGTTGCCAGCGGCCTCACCTCCTATTATGAATTTCGAACCGCCCCCGCGGAAAAAGCCGACTTAGTCCCGCAACAACTTCAATCGCTACTGCTCTATGATCATGAAGAAATTCAGCAAGAGTTTGTTCGTGATAATGCAGATCACAAAGAAGCCTCTCTCTCTTTAGACGGTGTATCTTGTGCGGCTTGTGCGTGGCTGATTGAAAAACAGCTTAAGCGTGAAGCAGGCGTCGTGACGATTCGCGTTAACACAACTACGCATCGCGCCTTGTTAGTGTGGGATCCTGAACAGACCAAATTGAGTCATTTGCTCAGTGTGATCCACCGTTTAGGTTATAAAGCCGCACCGTTTGAAGCCGATGCCCAAGAACAGCAATATCACCGCACCATGAAAAACTACCTCTATCGATTAGGGATAGCGGGTATTGCCACCATGCAGGTCATGATGCTGGCTGTGGCGTTATATTTCGAAATTTTTGGCGATCTTGATGCTGAATTCAAAAACTACCTACGTTGGGTCAGTTTAATTTTTGCTACGCCTGTGCTGCTTTACTCTGCATTGCCGTTTTACCTGAATGCATGGCGTAATTTACGTGCACGCACCCTCGGCATGGACGTGCCCGTTTCGATTGCCCTACTGTTCGCCTATATTGCCAGCCTGTATGCCACCGTGATGGAAAAAGGCGAAGTGTTCTTTGAATCCATTTCCATGTTCACCTTCTTCCTTCTATTGGGACGATTTTTGGAAATGCGCGCAAGACGCCAAGCCGCGGCCGCCAGTGCCAACCTGTTGAAACTGGTACCTGCGATGGCAACTCTTGTTGACGGCTCACAGGTTGCAGCAAAGACATTAAAAGCAGGTGACGTTGTCACGGTTTTACCTGGCGAGAGTTTGCCGGCGGATGGTGAGATCCTACAAGGCCAAACCGCAGTCGATGAATCCATGCTGACCGGTGAACCGATGCCTGTTGCACGTATCGAAGGGGATCGTGTTTTTGCCGGTACCATCAATGGCGACGGCAACATTACTTTGAAGGTCACACATGACCGCAATCATTCATTGATCTCCAACATTGTGCGTCTGCAAGATGAAGCACAAAGTTCAAAACCCAAAGTGGCTGAGATTGCTGACATTGTGGCGCGCTACTTTGTGGCTGCCATTCTCGTTATCTCTGTCTGCACGTGGTTGTACTGGTATCAACATCGTCCAGAGGATGCCCTTTGGATCACCTTGGCGGTATTAGTGGCAACTTGCCCGTGTGCCCTTTCATTAGCAACACCAACCGCACTGACTTGTTCCACATCCAGTCTGGGGCGATTAGGTATATTGCTACGCCGCGGCCATGTGCTTGAAACCCTGTGTAACGTGAACCAATTGGTGATTGATAAAACAGGCACATTGACCGAAGGCAACGTGCGACTCATGGAAACCTACCTTATCGACACACAAGCTGCGCCTAAATGGAAACGTGAAGACGTGCTGGCCATCGCCGCAGAGCTGGAACGCTTTGCCAACCACCCCATTGCTCGTGCGTTCAATCCGTTTAGACACACTGATTTTCAATTTGAAAGCGTAGAAAACATCATCGGCAGTGGCTTAAAGGGTTGGCGTGATGGTCAGGAATGGCGGATCGGCAAAGCCGACTTCGTGTTGGCTGAACACCCCAACCGCGAACAACAGCTTTCAGACTGTGATGAACGTTATCAAGTGTGGCTCAGTTGTGATCACCAACTTGTCGCTGCGTTTTTATTGGATGATCCTATTCGTGACGACAGTGCAGAACTTATCCAGCAATTTCAAGCGGCAGGCATCGATGTCACCATGTTGACGGGAGATCATTCCGCGTCCGCCAATACCGTTGCCAACGCATTGGGCGTGAACGAATTGGTTGCCGGTGCGTCACCAGAAGGAAAACTGGCCTATTTGCGTGGGTTACCGAAAGATAAAATCGCACTGATGATCGGGGATGGCGTGAATGATGCGCCAGTATTGGCAGGAGCTCACTTGTCCGTGGCGATGGGCGGAGGTACGGATGTCGCGAAATCCTCCGCCGACATGGTGCTGTTGGGTGATCATCTCTCACGTATTCTGCAGGCAAGAAAACTCGCATTGAAAACCCGTAAAATTATTCGAGAGAATCTGGCATGGTCGCTGGGTTATAATTTGATCATCCTTCCCTTAGCCGTCGCGGGCTTTGTGGCACCTTATATCGCCGTGGTCGGTATGTCGGGAAGCTCGATCATTGTTGTGTCAAATTCTTTAAGGTTATTAAAAGATAATGTCTAGTCTTTACTTATTAATACCTATTGCGATCATTTTTGTCTGCATTGCGGTCGGCATATTCTTGTGGGCTGTGCGCTCTGAGCAGTTTGAGGACCTCGAACGCCAAGGCTATGACATCCTGTTTGATGAAAATGAATCTCAACCGGAAGCATCAACAAAACCGCCGTCATCTTCAACAACAGAACGCACATCCGAAAGCTCACCCGAGCGTGCATCAACAGGCACCTCACCCAATGAACGTTGATTTTTACGCCGCGTTTGTGATTGGCCTGATGGGCGCCGGTCATTGTTTGGGAATGTGTGGTGGTGTCGCAGCCGCTGTCACATTGGGTATGCCTGGTGATCAGCAAACACGGCGTTGGCCCTATTTGCTTTGTTATAATGCAGGTCGTCTGTTCTCTTACATGATTGCAGGTGCCGTGATTGGGGGGGCGTTCGCGGGCGTGGCGAATTACGGTGGATACACGTCATCACTGGTGGCATTGCGCTTACTGGCAGCGATAATGATGATTGTATTGGCATTGTATATTGGCCAATGGTGGCAAGGGATCAGTCAAATTGAGCGTTTGGGCCAAGGCTTATGGCGCCGATTGTCACCCGCCGCACAATCATTACTGCCACTGCGCTCACCGCTTGCGGCGTTACCGTTTGGGGCGCTTTGGGGATGGCTACCGTGTGGTTTAGTGTACTCAACACTGACCTGGTCGGCCGTGTCCGGAAGTGCCGTCGCCGGTGCGGGTGTGATGCTCGCGTTCGGTTTGGGTACCCTGCCAGCGATGATCGTGGTCGGTAGCATGGCACAACAACTGCAAAAGTGGTTGCGCAACCTTTACCTAAAACGTGCGAGTGCCTTGCTGTTACTGGCCTATGGGGTTCATACTGGTTATATCGCAATCAAACAAATAATGTAGTCATTTTTAATACTCGTCATAATGATTCATATTATGTTAAAATATTGACCTACATCAAATTGGTTAGACAGGCTTATGATTTCAGACAAACTTACAACCAAACGTATCCAATCTGGCGGGTGTGCGATCCATTGTCAGGATTGCAGTATCAGTCAGTTGTGTATCCCATTTACGTTAAATGAGTCTGAGTTAGATCAACTGGATCAAATTATTGAACGCAAAAAGCCAATCCAAAAAGGACAAGAGCTTTTCAAAGCCGGTGATGAGCTAAAATCACTTTATGCGATCCGTTCAGGCACCATTAAAAGCTACACCATTACTGAGCAAGGTGATGAGCAAATTACTGCCTTCCATCTCGCAGGGGATCTTGTGGGCTTCGATGCAATCAACGATATGATGCATCCAAGTTTTGCTCAGTCCCTAGAAACGTCAATGGTGTGCGAGATCCCTTTTGAAATTCTCGATGATCTGTCAGGGAAAATGCCAAAGCTACGTCAGCAAATCATGCGCCTGATGAGCAACGAAATTAAAGGTGACCAAGAAATGATCCTGCTGCTTTCTAAAAAGAATGCAGAAGAGCGTTTAGCGGCGTTCCTTTATAATCTTTCTCTGCGTTTTTCTCAGCGTGGCTTCTCGCCGAGAGAATTTCGCTTAACAATGACACGTGGCGACATTGGTAATTACCTTGGCTTAACGGTTGAAACGATCAGTCGTTTATTGGGTCGTTTCCAAAAGTCAGAGATGTTAAGCGTAAAAGGAAAGTACATCACAATCCTTGATCATGAAGAACTCGCAAAACTGGCTGGTGTAAATAAAAACACTATCGCCTAACCGTTGATGCATCGAAGTATCTTCTAAAAAAGTGGTATATGCCTTGAGCTATATCACTTTTTTTGCATTTAAAGAACAAAACCCCTCCCCTGGGGTTACATAATGCGTTAATGTTATAACTATTGAGTCGATAGCATTTAACACGCCATAGTGGTGTTAACGTGTTGATTTACTGAAAACCTTCAGATTTCTCACCAAAGAAAACCTAAGCGTAAAGTACGAGAAAGAGAAGCGGTTTACTGTGTCAACACTGTTTGTGTAAGGGGGCAATTATGACCAAGTATAAGAATATTCTCGTCGTCGCTGATCCAGCGCAAGACAAGCAACCCGCACTATCGCGCGCCGTCCAAATTGCACGCGTGTCTGACGATGTCACCATCACCATTTTCCTTGCGATTTATGATTTCTCCTACGAGATGACTTCGATGTTATCCGCCGACGAGCGCCAAGCAATGCGCCGTGGTGTGGTGATGCAACGCGAATCATGGCTCAAAGACATTATTCGTCCTTATGTAGACGATGGGATCAAGATAGATATCACTGTTGTTTGGCATAACCGCCCTTACGAAGCGGCGATCGCTGAAGTCTTCAGTCAGCATCATGATCTGCTCATCAAAGCAACACATGACCACGATAAAATTGGCTCAGTCATCTTCACCCCAACCGATTGGCACCTTTTGCGTAAATGCCCATGTCCGGTATTGATGGTGAAAACGCATTCTTGGCCAGCTAACGGCAAGGTACTGGCCAGTGTCAATCTTGCTGCCGATGATGAGACGCACGAACAACTCAACAATTCCATTGTGGAAGAAGCAAAAGACATGGCGGAACTGCTGGGAGCAGAAGCTCACCTCGTTAATGCGTACCCTGCCACGCCGGTGAATATCACCATCGAGTTGCCAGAGTTTGATCCAGCGTCATATACCGATGCGGTACGTGGGCACCACCTGAAATCTATGAAAGCATTACGCCATCAGCATAGTTTGCCAGAAGAGCAAACTCATGTATTAGAAGGATTACCGGAAGACATCATTCCACAAGTAGCAGAAGACTTGGATGCAGGGTTAGTGATTCTTGGGACAACAGGCCGAACGGGATTATCTGCCATTTTCATTGGTAACACCGCCGAGCACACTATCGATAGCTTAAATTGTGACTTGCTCGCCCTTAAACCAGAAGGCTATATCAGCCCATTAAGTCCGAATTTGTAAATCACCGCTATAAGCGACCCCTATGTTACGTTACCTGTGTGTGTAACATATCGCGTCATGCACAATATGTATTGAAGAAGCCGACCTCCACAGCGATTCAATAACGTAAAAAGCCTCTAACTAGAGGCTTTTCTTTTAATCATCATCGGCTAATCACGCTTGATCGCATCACGATCAGAATTGTACAGACTTCACCGGCTGAACTTTTTTACTGCGCGGTTTTTCTTCTGCATTCGCTAAAGCTTTCACCGTCGTTGTCACGTACCACTGCTTTTTGATTTTATCACAATACTTACGGTTGATACCGCGTTTGGTCCACTCGCTCGCAATGGCTGCACGCGTATGTGTCGCCTTACGTCCATACGCATACGTGTCACAAATTTCCATATTGCTCATTTGCTGCGGCGTTTTGGTTACCTTGCTGCTGCGTAAGCCCAAAGCTTCTGCTTGCATCGCAGAACACCCCGAAAGTAGCAGCACGGAGAGTAAAATGATCGCCGGTTTCAATACGGTGCCGGAATAAGATGGCATTGATGGGAACATGTGTGTTGTCTCTCCTTATTTCATTGAGGTCGATTATAACCAACTGTTTTTCAATGCCAATAGCCACGCGTGTTGATGGAAGGGATTTCATGTTCTGTTCGCGTACGTCATGCAATTTTTCACACCACGTCACACCCTTCAGCGCATTGTCGCTTATCGTTGCCTCACTTTATGCGGCAAGGTCGGCCGTAGGCATGGTATTCATCACGGTTTCTCCTATCGCCCTCTGTGTCTCTATATTACTTTTTTAATCTAAATTCGCGGTTTTATATCAAAAGATACTAGCATCTACGTTGCTAATCCGTATCATACACGCCACTAACTTTCTGCCGGATCTATCACGGTAGCAAAAGTCCCTTATTTCTGAACAAACAGAATGTGGTGATATTACGCATCACGGCAAGATCTGTTTTTCAAAGAGAGATTGAGAATGAGCGATACTCAAGATTTGACCAAAGCGCAACAGTACAACTTTAACAAGCTGCAGAAAAAACTGCGCCGTAATGTCGGTAACGCGATTGCAGACTTCAATATGATTGAAGAAGGCGACCGTATTATGGTTTGCCTTTCTGGCGGTAAAGACAGCTACACGATGCTAGACATCCTGAGCAGCCTACAGCGCAATGCGCCTGTTAATTTTGAGCTTATTGCGGTTAATCTTGACCAAAAGCAACCAGGCTTCCCTGATCACATTTTGCCTGAATACCTTGATTCACTGGGCGTTCAATACAAAATTGTGAACGAAGACACTTACTCTATTGTTAAAGAGAAAGTGCCTGAAGGTAAAACCACCTGTTCACTTTGCTCACGCCTACGTCGTGGCATTTTGTACCGTACAGCGAAAGAGCTTGGCGCAACGAAAATTGCACTGGGTCACCACCGTGATGACATGCTAGAAACCTTATTCCTAAACATGTTCTATGGCGGCAAGATGAAAGGCATGCCACCGAAGTTAGTTTCTGACAATGGCGAGCACGTTGTGATCCGTCCGCTGGCATACTGCCGCGAGAAGGACATCGAACGTTTTAGTGAGATGCAGAACTTCCCAATCATCCCTTGTAACTTGTGTGGTTCTCAGCCGAACCTGCAACGTCAAGTGATTAAAGAAATGCTTCGCGGTTGGGATAAAAGCCACCCTGGCCGTATCGAGACCATGTTCACTGCCATGCAGAACGTTGTACCGTCTCACCTTGCTGACTTCAATCTGTTTGATTTCAAGAGTATTGATAAAGATTCTGGCGCAATTGACGGCGGTGACATCGCTTTTGATAAGCAGGAGATCCCTGTTGCTCCAGCGGCAGGTGACGAAGTGGGCGAATTTGTTCCTGGCGAACAATTGGATATCGTTCAGATCAACTGATTCGCATCCTGCTATCCCCTAAAACACAAAGAGCCGCACACTGCGGCTCTTTTCTATCTTTATGTGTTCGGTATCGACACGGTCTTAGTTGAATAAGCTCAAGAAGAACATCTTGATGTAATCCACTAAACGACTAAACAATCCGCCCTGCTCAACAGACTCTAACGCCACCAAAGGCACTTCTGCGACATCGGTACCGTCAACTTGATAGAAGATCTTACCGACCACATCACCTTTGTTGATTGGCGCCATCAAATCACTGTTGATGGAAACGCCCGCTTTCATATTCTTTGCGTCATTGCGTGACACTGTCACATAAGTATCGGCATTCGTTCCCAATGAAATGGTGTCGGCGTTGCCCATCCAGATTTGTTCGTCAAGCAACTCATCGCCTTTCTTATGCGGTGATACCGTTTCAAAGAAACGGAAACCGTAATTCAACAACTGCTTACTTTCTGCTTCACGGCTTTTGGTGCTGCTTGAGCCCATAACCACCGAAATTAAGCGCATGTCACCTTCTGTTGCTGAACTGGCCAAACTATAGCCCGCCCCGCTGGTAAAGCCGGTTTTCATGCCATCAACATTCAGGCTGCGATCACCCAACAAGCCATTACGGTTACGCTGCGTGATATCGTTGTAAGTAAACGAACGTTCACTGTAAAGGGAGTAGATATTCGGTAAATCCGTAATCAGTGCTCGCCCAAGCAACGCGATATCATAAGGGGTGCTGTATAAGCCATTGCTGTCTAAACCATGGGGGTTAGCAAAAGAACTGTTATCCATCTTTAGCTTTTTAGCCCAAGAGTTCATGAGGCTAACAAACGCGCCTTCTGAACCGGCAACGTGTTCAGCAATGGCCACGCTGGCATCATTGCCTGATTGAATGATCAAACCACGATACAGGTCCATCATGTTCACTTCAGTATTGACCTCAATGAACATTTTCGATGAATCTGGGAAGTTACGTGCCCAAGCATTACGGCTGATCACCACCAAGTCATCTTCATTGATGTTGCCGCTTTTCATTTCTTGGCCGGCCACATAGCTGGTCATCAGTTTGGTTAAGCTGGCGGGATTAAGCTTGTCATGGGCATTTTTAGCCACTAAAACTTTACCGGTATGGTAATCCATTAACACATAGCCTTTTGCGCCCAATTCAGGGGCATCAGGGATAACTGTTGGCGCAGCAAACGCTGTCGCCGAGAACAATGCGGTGCCCGCGACTAGCGTGCGAAAAGGGGCATTCCATTTTTTCTTCATATTACTCGCCGTCAATGGTGAATCTCTAAAGCTATATAGTTTAAAAGCAGTATATCCAAGACAAACAGTAAATCTTGTGACCTTTACGAAGTCTTACGTTATTGTAAGATTCGTTACAACTCACTTCACTGGAAGTGTGATTTTCAACGCAGGTTTCAGACTCATGGCCTGTTTTCACTGGGTTTTATCACAAATGCATTGGGCTTGGCCATTAGGTGTTGCGTATTCGTTAAAAGATTGCAATGCTTACTACTGTAAAATACCAATATGCATCAATACACTGGTATTTTCAGTGCCGATATGAGTCAACATAAAGGATTGATAATGACTTTCTATCAAAAATTAGAACAACATCATAAAAAGCTCTCTAAGCTCGAACATTTAGGCGCCATCTGCGGTTGGGACCAAGCCGCGATGATGCCAGAAGGCGGAAACACAGCCCGCTCTGAAGCCATGGCAGAATTAGCCGTTATGGCACATGAATTAGCCACTGCGCCCTACCTTGCTGAGTGGTTTGAATTCGCACAGCGTGAATCCCTCTCTCAAGAAGAGAAAGCCAGCTTAAACGAAATGAAACGCCATTGGCGTAATGCCAATGTCCTACCAGCAAGCCTTGTCGAAGAAAAATCACTGGCGTGCTCTCAGTGTGAGCATGCATGGCGTACACAGCGCGGCAATAATGATTGGCAAGGATTCAGTGAGAACTTACAAAAAGTGGTTGAACTCACGCGTCAAGAAGCCCAGATCCGCGCAGAAGCCACCGGCCTGAGCCGTTATGACGCTCTACTTGATTTGTATGAACCAGGGATGACCAGTGCAACCTTAGATGCTTTATTCACCGATGTGAAAAACTGGTTGCCGGGGTTAATTGCACAAATCCAAGATAAGCAGACCCATGATCAGGTTATTCAACCACTCGGCCCCTTTCCGACAGAAGAGCAAAAGACACTCAGCCTTGATATTATGCAAAAGCTGGGCTTCGACTTTCACCACGGCCGATTGGATGCCAGTGTCCACCCGTTCTGTGGCGGCGTACCGACCGATGTCCGTATTACGACCCGTTATGATGAGGCTGATTTTACCTCTGCGTTAATGGGGGTGATCCACGAAACGGGCCATGCCCGCTACGAGCAAGGTCTGCCTCAAAAATGGGCAGGGTTACCGGTAGGTAAAGCCCGTTCAATGGGGATCCACGAATCGCAAAGTCTGTTCTTTGAAATGCAGCTCTCTCGTAACGAACACTTCATCGATATTTTAGCGCCATTAGCCGCAGAAACGTTCAATCGCAGTGATGATCCATCATTAACGCCAGAAAACATGGCACTGCTTAATACCCGCGTGGCTCCGGGCTATATCCGTGTCGATGCCGATGAAGTCACCTACCCTGCACACGTTATTCTTCGTTATGAAATCGAGCGTGATCTCGTGGAAGGGCATATTGAAGTGGCGGATATCCCCGAGTTGTGGGACAGAAAAATGCAGGAATACCTAGGCTTGAACACCAAAGGCAACTTCACGGATGGCTGCATGCAAGACATTCACTGGACCTTTGGTAGCTTTGGTTACTTCCCGTCTTACACCTTAGGGGCGATGTATGCTGCGCAGTTTATGTCTGCGATGCGTAAAGAGATGAACACGGACAACCTGATCCGTGAGCGTAATTTCCAACCTATCTTCAATTGGCTGGATCGCCATGTATGGAAACGCGCCTCTCTGGTCAACACAGATAAACTGCTCATTGATTCAACCGGTGAAGCACTCAATGCCGAGCATTTCAAAAATCACCTGATCGCCCGCTACTTAGGCTAGTTTGTTTTGGTGAGGTCTTACGTTAGGTCCTGGCGCTTAGCTCTTAGAACTTAACGTATTTTCCCCAGTCACACGCTGACTGGGGGAAACTCTTCTTATCTCTGCTTATCATTTACCCTTCCGTATATTGCCGCCATGCTCTGTGCACTATCTCTGCGTTCATTAACTATTGCATCTATCGCTGTTGTCGCAGTCACACCTCAAAATGTTACATTCAAGATGGTACTCATCTCACATCTTTAATTCTCTTGAGGTATATACTTGAATGAGAAATGCGATGAGGATCCGTAAGATGAAATACGAAGCAAAAGACTTAAATTACACAGGAGAATCCTGCGGGGTACATAACTGGATCACCGACGAAGGCCACAGTTTTTATTGGCATCCAGACTGGGTACATATCGCAGAAGATCAGACCGGTATGCACCCCAAGCAACCACTGGAGATCAGTGACAATGAGAAAGGTACCCAAACGCACGCCATTTCTGCCATCGTAAAACATCTGAACAATTGGATTGTAGGCGAAATCGAAAAACACCCAGAAGTAAAAGACCAAGCCAAGCTGTACGATAAAGACTGAGTGAACGTTTTCCCAAATATCTTTTAAAGCGTTGGCGCTGGTGGCCACAAAAAAAAACGCCCTGATATGCATATCAGGGCGTTTGCTTTTACTGCTGCTTTACCATAAGAGATAATGCAGACAACTTAACGTCGTTATTTTTTGTATTGCAGAGCGGTGTTTTCTGCCAACTTGACGATCACCTGAACCGCCTGCTGCATCCCTTCCACCGTAATGAACTCATGAATACCGTGGAAGTTATAACCGCCAGTGAAGATATTCGGGCATGGTAGTCCCATGAAGGACAAACGCGCGCCATCAGTGCCACCACGGATCGGCTTAATTTCTGGTTCAACATCGCAATCGATCATGGCTTGTTTAGCCAACTCAATGATGTGAGGGTGCGGCACAACCATCTCACGCATGTTCGCGTAGCTATCAACGATCTCAACACTCACGCGGCCTTTGTCTAAACGCTGGTTAAGGGCATCAACATTTTCTTGGATCAACGTTTTACGGCGCGCCAAGCTATCCGCATCAAAATCACGCAGAATGTAGTGAAGCTGTGTTTTCGCCACGCTTGGATCCATAGAAACCAAATGGAAGAAGCCTTCATAGCCTTCCGTACATTCCGGGGTTTCCTGTGCTGGCATCATCATTTGAAATTGTGCAGCAATGTTCATGGCGTTGATCATTTTATCTTTTGCCGTACCAGGGTGCACATTCACGCCATGGCAGGTAACAAACGCCGAGGAAGCATGGAAGTTCTCATACTCCAACTCCCCCACAGGGCCGCCATCAATGGTGTAAGCCCACTGCGCGCCAAACTTAGCCACGTCAAACTGATCGGCACCGCGACCGATTTCTTCATCTGGCGTAAAGCCGATGCAGATATCACCGTGCTTGATCTCTGGGTTCGCTTTCAATACCGCTATGGCTGTAATGATTTCTGCGATACCGGCTTTATTATCCGCACCAAGCAGCGTTGTACCATCTGTTGTGATGATATTGTGGCCATGCAGGCGGTTTAAATCCGGATATTGAATAGGAGACAACACTTCATCACCCATCCCCAATGCAATATCGCCACCTTGGTAGTTTTCAACGATTTGCGGTTTTACGTCTTTACCTGATGCGTCAGGCGCTGTGTCCATGTGAGCGATAAAGCCAATAGCAGGCACATCGTGATCAACGTTTGAAGGTAAGCGTGCCATCAGGTAGCCGCTGTCATCCAAATCAACATCCGATAAGCCAAGTGCAATTAACTCATCTTTCAATTGTTGAGCTAATACGCGCTGCCCTTCAGTACTTGGGCAATGGCTATTGGCTGAATTCGATTGTGTTTCAACACGGACGTAACGTAAAAAACGCGCAATTAATTGTTCCATATCCCACTCATGCAGTGCAAATTAGTCATTATGTGAGTGTCAGTATTACGGCTCGTGCAGGGAAATGAATTGCGGTGAATCATTATTTGTTACATCTTGCGCAAAAAATAGACAGGTATTAACAATGGCTATTTTAGGTAATAAAAAACCCGAGAGAGGCTCGGGTTTGATTTTTATATCGTGCAATACAGACAACGATCAGTCGCGAGGTAACCAAGGCGTGACTTTCACAATAGAAACCGGAAAATCCACTTTCTCAGCTATTGCGAGATCAACCAGTTTCAATACCGCTTTCTTATCTGCTACTGTCACGACAGTCCCATTGGTGAGTTGAATTGGGTCTACCAGTTCAGAAGAAAGATGAACAACCACCCCTTCCACCTCTGGCATGAACCAGTCGGAGAACATCCCGCCAAGATCAGACAATATCACCTGCATTTGTGGCGTGAGCCTTGCCACATCCGCCTGCGTGATTGACGTATCAAAATGATCACGGGCAATCACCTGCATAGAAACATCACAAGTAATCCCCTCATCAATCACAAACGTCACATCCGGATTCGCTTGGCGCAAATTGCTATCTACCGGTATATCAAGCTCATTGCTTTCCGGGATGATCAACGCTTCATAATGTTCATCTTTACGCATCCAGCCTTTATGTACATCACATACGCTGCCATCACGCTGGTCGAGCAAGAAGAAAGCCACCTTGACGTCATCATGGCCTTCCTCCACGTTTTGTTTCAGTTTGCTAAACAAGGTGCTGTAGCGCATATCAATATTTTGCGCTAACGCTGCGCTTGCATACAACGAGGTACTTGCGACTAAACCAGCCAGAAACCAATGGGGTAACTTCATCCTTTATCCTTGGAGCCAGTATTGATTGTTATGTCGGATCATGGCCTGAATCTCTTCTACGTACGCATGACCGCGTTCTGAATATTGGGTTAATCCTTTCGCCAATGTTGTGCCGTCGACCGGCTTGTTTTCCACACGCAATGCAGTACGAATATCACGTAATTCTTGGTAGGCACGGTGCGTATTCACATTCATAAAATACCCTTGTACTGCCAAGTATGGCGTTTCAAAAATCGCCACTTCATGGGCGGCCCCTGCATTACGGGCATTCGGTATTAACCCGCAGCCTTTACGATAACACCATTGACCAAAATAGTTATTACCCTGGACGGCAAAGCGTGACGTGCCCCAGCCTGATTCATTCGCGGCTTGGCTAAGCACCAAGGATTCAGGCAGAACATCTACACGGTTGAGCATAATAGACAACCAATCCATTGTGACAGTGTCATCCATAAGAGGCTGTTTATACACATTACCTAGTTTTACGGCGTATTCATGATCATCGCCAGCAATCAACGCAGCAGCATTCATTTTCTCTTGCAACGCGATCAAGAACGTACGCTCTCGCTCAACACGCTGATTCTCATGAATAACAGCCGGTCTTAAGTAATTAAAGAAAGCCGCTTTTTTCTCTTTTACATCCTGAAATGCCGAGAAGTCAGGTCTCACTTTCTGGGCATAGCTGGCTGCGGTGTCATTGTCTGTTGTTGAGTCTGGGTTTTCCCCACAAGCGGTCAAGCCGCTGAGCAATGCTACGATGGCAATTGCTTTATTATTTATTGTTTTTCTTATCACGCGTTAAATACCTGAGGGTCCTCTTTATCGTTAGTATTATTATCATCTTCCCCTTTCTCAACGGTAGTGACTTGCAGTGTCACACCGAATAGATTGCGATAGATGATCGCTTTTGCATTAAAATAGAACGGAACGGTCCAAATCAAACCAAGTCCCATTGGTAGCAATGAAATAATACCCATGACCACTATGGCAAGATAGATCGCTAAAATTGGCACGAAATTGCGCAATGTCGCCATGAATGAATATTGAATGGCTTTCACGGGTGACAAGCGCTTTTCGCAAATAAGGATGATAGCCATGCCAAAGAACATAGGCAGTAATAAACCTAATGGCGGGAAAATTTGACTTGCAAGGATGAGTAAAACAATTGTCATGACTTCCGTAACAATCGCAACAAGGCTGAATGACATACCTTTCATCAAGTGGGAAACCTTACTTGGCAACCCTACTGCAAAATTAAGTGTCATCAATGCAATTCCAGCATAAAGCGGCGCAGTTACAACACTTGACCACATGGATGCCCAATTAAGTGCCATTGCAGCACTGGTTCTCACGGCTTCACTTTCATTGAAGAACATGTCCCCAACAGACAGTTGCCCCCCCCCTTGCAGGTTGAATACAAACTGAAGCAAAGCTATATGTAGAGTATAAACGATAACAAGTGCTGGTAAAAAAGAGACAAAGTTTTTTGCTGTAGTACGCCACGCCTCTTGTAGCACAGTAACCGGTTGCAGTTCACTTTTACCTTTCAGGGCCTTCTCAATCGAGCCGCCCACATGGAATGTTTTGTTATTCATCTGTTTTTCGCTAAATTTTATACATTGATAAGGTTGATTGTACGCTAGGTAGACAGGATATAGAAATAGTGCAGCGGAATGATGGGATCAGTCACCATAGTATGAAAAAACATACTGGTAAAATAACATTCTAATTATTGCACTATGATTAATGTTCAACCAACGACTATAATTAAGCTTTAATCTTGATTTAAAAGCATTTTTGTGCGCATTTCAAGTGTTACGTATTGTATTTATTATAACATCGCGATGCTTGTAATAATTTGATCTTAAAAATTGAAAAAAAACGCTTTAATTTACACGTTTAGGGGACTATTATGCGCCCCCTAAATTCATACTCATAGTTGGGGGGATTACCTATGAAACCCCTGGGTGGAGATCACGTAGAATTGAACGCTGCAGAAACTACTAAAGCACCGGTGATTCAGCTTAAAGGGCTGAGCAAAAGCTTCGATGGTAAGCAAATTATCACTGGTCTCGATCTGAATGTTAACGATGGTGAATTCCTTACCATCTTGGGTCCTTCTGGTTGTGGTAAAACAACTGTCTTACGCCTTATTGCCGGTTTTGAAAACGCCGACGAAGGTAACGTTGTTATTGCTGGCAAGGATGTGACAGACATTCCCGCCGAGCAACGTAATGTCAATACTGTCTTCCAAAGTTATGCACTTTTCCCGCATATGACAGTGTATGAGAACGTTGCATTTGGTCTTCGTATGCAAAAAGTGGCCGAAAGCGAGATTGAACCTCGCGTTATGGAAGCTTTGCGTATGGTACAGCTGGAGCAATTTGCTCCTCGCCAACCACACCAACTTTCTGGCGGTCAACAGCAGCGTGTCGCAATCGCTCGTGCCGTTGTCAACAAGCCAAAAGTATTGTTGCTTGATGAATCGTTATCAGCACTGGATTACAAACTGCGTAAGCAGATGCAAATCGAGCTGAAACAGCTACAACGTAAGCTTGGCATTACTTTCATCTTCGTTACTCACGATCAGGAAGAAGCCCTTTCGATGTCAGACCGCATTATCGTTATGCGTTCAGGTAACATCGAACAGGACGGTAGCCCGCGTGAAATTTACGAAGAGCCGGCAAACTTGTTCGTTGCTCGCTTCATCGGTGAAATCAATGTGTTTGACGCGGAAGTGAAAGAACGCCTTGATGAAAACCGCGTGCTCGCTAACGTTGAAGGTCGTCATTCCATGATCCACTGTAAGTTGGACGTGAAACCTGGCGACAAAGTGAAAGTGTTACTGCGCCCTGAAGATATCCGTATCGAAGAAATTAACAATGGCGAAGAAGCACATGGCATTGTTGGTTACATTCGTGAGCGTACCTATAAAGGTATGACATTGGATTCAGTTGTAGAACTGGAATCAGGTGCACCGGTAATGGTTAGCGAATTCTTCAACGAAGATGATCCTGATGTAGACCACTCTCTGGATCAGAAAGTTGCCATTACTTGGGTTGAAAGTTGGGAAGTGGTACTTGCAGATGAACAAGAAGCTTAATCTTCAAAACATCATCATTACTGTCATCGTAAGTTGGTTGTTGCTGTTTGTCTTCATTCCAAACTTGATGATCATCGGAACCAGTTTTCTGACCCGAGATGATGCAAACCTGATCGAAATGACCTTTACCTTGGACAACTACATCCGGTTGTTCGACCCGCTTTATGCGAAGGTAATGTGGCACTCGTTCTACATGGCGCTGGTGGCTACCCTACTCTGTTTGTTGATTGGTTACCCCTTTGCCTACGCGATTGCCAAGATGCCTGAAAAATGGCGTCCGTTTATGTTGTTTTTGGTCATCGTACCATTTTGGACCAACTCACTGATCCGTACTTACGGTTTGAAAATCATGTTGGGTACACGCGGTATTCTTAACAATACCCTGATGTACCTAGACATTATCGACAAGCCGCTGCGTATTATGTACACCGAATACGCGGTAATGATCGGCCTGGTTTATATCTTGCTACCGTTTATGGTGCTACCGCTTTACTCTGCGATCGAGAAATTGGATCACAACTATATTGAAGCGGCGAAAGACCTTGGTGCGAATAAGTTCCAGACATTTGTGAAGGTGATTTTCCCACTGACAATGCCTGGTATTATTGCGGGCTGTTTGTTGGTACTACTTCCTGCATTGGGCATGTTCTACGTGTCTGACCTGCTAGGTGGCGCGAAAAACCTACTGATCGGTAACGTTATCAAGAGTCAGGTGCTTAATGCTCGAGATTGGCCGTTTGGTGCAGCGACAAGTATCGCGCTGACAATGGCAATGGCAGTGATGCTTTATGCCTACTACCGTGCAGGTAAGTTGCTCAACCGAAAAGTGGAGCTGGAATAATGGGACGCGTATTTAAATTCAGTTTTATGACTGTGGTGTATGCCTTCCTTTATACACCGATTATCATTCTGATCATTAACTCATTCAATGCCAGCAAGTTTGGTATGAAATGGGGTGGTTTTACCACGAAGTGGTATCACCAACTTATGAGCAATGACAGTTTGATGCAAGCAGCATGGCACTCGTTGAATATTGCCGTTTTCTCAGCAACCGCTGCTGCGATTATTGGTAGCCTGACGGCTGTTGCCCTCTTCCGCTACCAGTTCCGTGGCAAGAAGTTCGTAAACGGTATGTTGTTCGTTGTAATGATGTCTCCTGACATTGTTATGGCTATTTCATTGCTTGCCCTGTTCATCCTTGTGGGTGCAGAGCTTGGTTTCTTGTCACTGCTACTTGCACACATTACCTTCTGTCTACCCTTCGTTGTGGTAACAGTATATAGCCGACTAAAAGGCTTTGATGTGAAGATGCTTGAAGCAGCACGTGACCTGGGCGCAAGTGAGTGGGTCATTCTAAAACAAATCATTTTGCCATTGGCAAAACCTGCTGTATTCGCAGGCTGGTTGTTGAGTTTTACCCTATCACTGGACGACGTGATCGTGAGTTCATTCGTGACAGGCCCTAGCTACGAAATCTTACCGTTGAAGATTTACTCAATGGTTAAAGTTGGTATCTCGCCAGAAGTGAATGCATTGGCTACAATTATGCTAATTGTTTCTCTGGTAATGGTAGTATCTTCGCAGCTTATCGCGCGAGATAAGACCAAATAAGGCTCAGGCTTTAAAAAATTGGCTTTATGCCAAAAAATGAGCAAGTGGCCCCTTTGGGCCACTTGTTTTGTATACATACCCTAAAAGGGTTTTGGAGAAGATAAAATAATGAAGAAATGGTCCGCTTTTCTAACCGGTACTGCAATGGCTGCAGCAATGTTCACCACTACTGCAAACGCAGCAGATGAAGAATTAGTTTTCATGAACTGGGGTCCGTACATTTCTACGGAGCTACGTGAGCAGTTCACTAAAGAAACGGGTATTAAAGTGATTTATTCGACTTACGAGTCGAACGAGACTATGTACGCTAAGTTAAAGGCTCACCCAAAAGGTTATGACCTCGTTGTGCCATCAACTTACTTCGTTGCAAAAATGCGCGATGAAGGCATGTTACAGAAAATCGACAAATCAAAGCTAACTAACTTTAAAGAACTTGATAAGAATTATCTGGACAAGCCTTTCGACCCAAATAATGACTACTCTATCCCGCACGTAATCGCAATGACAGGTCTTGCAGTCAACACTGACATGTACGACCCTGCAGATTTCGACAGCTGGGCAGACCTATGGAACCCTGAGCTTAAAGGCCAGCTAATGTTGATGGACGACACCCGTGAAGTGTTCCACATCGCACTACGTAAGCTTGGTTACTCAGGTAACACAACGGATCCTAAGCAGATTGACGAAGCACGCGAAGAGCTTAAAAAGCTAATGCCTAACGTGCTTGTATTCAACTCAGACAACCCTGCTGCCCCTTACCTTGCTGGTGAAGTTGGCCTAGGTATGCTTTGGAACGGTTCTGCTGCTGCTGCACAGAAAGAAGGTCTTCCTATTGAGCTAGTATGGCCAAAAGAAGGCGGTATCTTCTGGGTAGATAGCCTAGCTATTGCTAAAAACGCAAAGAACGTAGAAGCGGCACACAAGATGATCGACTTCCTACTTCGTCCTGACGTTGCAGCAAAAATTTCTGAAGAAACGGGTTACCTAACTGCGGTTGAGAAATCAAACGCGAAGTACAAAGACGACCCAACTCTATTCCCACCTCAAGCTGATCTTGACCGTGGTGAATGGCAGGATTCAGTGGGTGACATGAGCATCCGCTACGAAAACTACTTCCTAGAGCTTAAAGCCGGTCAGTAATTTTCATCCTAAAAAGCAGCTCTTCGGAGCTGCTTTTTTGATCCTGGCAACAAAATCGGTTACGTCCATTTTTCTCATACGACCCCTCTGTTTTCTCACACATTCGTGACTATCCCACTGTTCTGCTCGCCGCCCTTTGTGTATCACTGACCCACCTATATGCTTGCCTCAAATCCTAACCTCTTTGAACGCCATCATTTGAATCTATTTTCTTATTCACGTTGGATATATCGCGTTGAATATATAAAGGGATTCACTACAACTAAAACATCTTCACAGGTAAAGCACCTGCTAATGAATATTTCAGCAAGATAAAATCGGGCATTATATGAGCATATACAAAACGATATTGTACAAAACATGACAAATCCAATTATTGTTTGTCATAACTTGTTGATACCCTGCTATAATAGTGCTGACTTACACAAGTTATCACCCGTCCGGAAATAGAAGCGCTAAGTTTCTGTTTCCTTTTATTATGTAGGAGAAGCGGTAAAAAACCGCTAGAGAACACTCTCAAAATCCCTGTTTGTTAGGAGCGTTAAAAATGAAAAAATGGTCTTCTTTGATGGCCGGCGGTATGTGTGCTATGGCAATGTTTTCAAGCATTGCGACAGCCGCAGACAACGAGTTATATTTCTACAACTGGTCTGAGTATATCCCAAATGATGTACTGGAAGAGTTCACGAAAGAAACGGGCATTAAAGTCATTTATTCGACTTATGAATCGAATGAAACCATGTACGCTAAGCTGAAAACGCATGGCGGCGGTTACGACCTGATTGTACCTTCAACGTATTATGTATCAAAAATGCGTGAAGAGAACATGCTTCAGAAGATTGATAAATCAAAGCTTTCTCATTTTGATGACATCGATCCAAACTTCCTACACAAGCCGTTTGACCCAACAAACGACTACTCTATCCCTTACATTTGGGGTGCGACGGGTATCGGTGTAAACACTGATATGATGAACAAAGCACAAGTGTCTAAATGGGCTGACTTCTGGGATCCTAAATGGGAAGGCCAGTTGATGATGATGGATGACGCACGTGAGTTCTTCCACATTGCCCTGCGCAAACTAGGTTACTCTGCTAATACTAAAGATCCAGCACAAATCAAAGCGGCTTATGAAGAGCTGAAAAAACTGATGCCAAACGTATTGGTATTCAACTCTGACTACCCTGCTAACCCATACATGGCCGGTGAAACGTCACTGGGTATGCTGTGGAATGGTTCAGCCTACATGGCTCGCCAAGAAGGTGCGCCAATTGATATCGTATGGCCTGAAGAAGGCGCGATTTTCTGGATGGATAGCATTGCGATCCCTAAAGACGCGAAGAACATCGACGCGGCACACAAGATGATCGATTTCCTTCTACGTCCAGAAAACGCAGCGAAAATCGCACTTGAAATTGGCTACCCAACGCCAGTTGCAACAGCGAAGAAATTGCTGCCGAAAGAATTTGTGAACGACCCGATGATCTACCCACCACAATCTGTAATGGACGCGGGTGAATGGCAGAACAGCGTAGGCGACGCAAACCCTCTTTACGAAGAGTACTACCAGAAGTTGAAAGCGGGCCAATAATCCCCCTTCCTTCACGGTAAAGAAAAGCCTGATCATTGATCAGGCTTTTTTCATTTCTGTGCCCTTTCGGAGCAACAGCCCCGTATTGCCGTCAACCGAACACATTGTCTGCCATTGATTGTGCGCCATTAAATGATAGGATCCAACAACGCCTTTAACGCTTGCTTTAACCACATTCCCGCAGGACCCAGTGTCACATTTTTTGCCGTAACGACTTCGACAGGAATTGACCAATCTTTATGGTCAAACGACACCGGCAATGTAAGCAACGTGCCCGCCTGTATTTTATCTGACACCAAATGTAGCGGCAGATACCCCCAACCTAACCCTCGCTCAATCATTTTTATCATACTGTATTGATTAGTTATCCGCCAAACATGTGGCGACACCACCGGAAAATAACGGGCTTGGTCGTCTTCAAGACCGCGCGCCAAAATTTGTCGATAGGGAATCAAGTCCATCGGTTCTACACATGATAAATCAGCAAGAGGATGTTGATGGTTCACCACAGGAACAAATGCCAAGTTCCCTATATAGCAAACGTCAGCCTCACGGATCGTCTCAAAGTCACACAACATCACACCAATACAGGCGTTGCCTTCGAGCACTCTATCCCTGACGTCAATACCAGATGCGGTCAAAATATGAAGTGACGTTGCGGTGAAGGTGTCACTGAACGTCTCTGCAATATGGTATAGGCGGTCAACTTGCAACGCTTCATCCACCACAATGCTCAGTTGGCTCTCTTCGCGTTTTGTCAGTGCGTTAGATGCACACTCTAATTCTTTCGTCTGCTGCAAAACGGCTTCTGCAAAATGAAATAAATGTCGCCCCGCCTCTGTTAATACCGGTTTACGCGTTGTCCTGTCGAACAACTCTACATTCAAATCCACCTCTAAGTTAGCAATGCCCTGACTCACCGCTGATTGCACCTTTCCAATGTGTCGCGCACAGGCCGAAAATGAGCCTAATTTGGCGGAGAGCACAAACATATTGAGTTGATCTAAATTATACATACGCACTTCCGTTATAAGTGATTGAATCTACGTATCCTGATACTTTACCCATCACTAAAACTGACAATAACTAACTCGATATAATCATATAAAAAGATACATTACACGTATAGATTCAGTGCGAACTTTTCGTTTCGCACATTGTTTGAAACATCGTTAAGTCAATTGAGTGGTAAGTCGTTATGACCATTAAAGAGCGTATTTTACATTCCGTGTTGTTTGAAGTGTTTGCATTAACCATCATTATGCTGGGTGCATCCCTATTTACAGACAAAAACCCAGCCGTCATCGGCGGCATTGGCATTACGTTGTCACTTATTGCGATGGCCTGGAACTATGTCTACAACCTGGGTTTTGATAAAATATTCGGTGCTGATCGTTTATCTCGTACCATCGGCACGCGTATCGCGCACGGTTTTGGCTTTGAAGGCGGACTCTTGGTGGTTACCATTCCGGTGTTGATGTGGGCACTGCAGATGGACTTCTGGACGGTATTGATTTTGGATCTGGGGGTTGTGATTTTCTTCCTAGTCTACTCCATCATCTATAACTGGGTGTATGACCAAGTGAAAGCGAAGTACTTCACGCCAAACATGGCTTAAGATCATAGTAAAAAGCCACACCAAACAAGTGTGGCTTTTCTAATTATTTAACAGATATTGAGTATTCAACAAAGGTTTTATCGTTAAGCATGTTAATTGGAGGCAACGTTGAACCATAGTCGGTATTTTCAAGAATGAAATAATAGGTTCCCTGCTCCAATCTACCCCACTTTGATTCGTGATGGGTAGCAACAGGTGAAATACTCAGATCTGGATAGTACCTCAGGTCTACATTAGTAAACTGATTACCTTGTGTCATCGTGACCCAAGCGTTGTACTCTCGTTCCGATACCAAAAAACCTTCAATTGCTGGACCATCTAATACAGTAACTGTTGTTTTTACATCTGCATTTCTATTCAAGCTAAAGCCGATTGCGTAATATTGATCCTCATTAATACTAATAGCATCAGACACTAAAACCCGTGAGGATGAACCCGTAGTTGTGCTACCACTACTGTCTCCACCATCACCACCGCTTCCACCACATCCGACAAGACCAGCAACAAGCAAAATAAATAAACTGCGTTTCATAATTAATCCTTTCTATATTGTTCGGGAAGAACCCTAACGAATGGAGAAAATAATGAAATCAAAATTCGCAACAAAAAATTAACTTTTCATGTTGGTTCAAATTGTCATGAATACTGTGATACTTGTTCTTTACATATATTTAGCTGAGCAACTCATCCACGAAGGCAGGAACAAGCACTGATGCAGGGCCATAACGCTTTTCGGCAAATTCACTTTGTACGTCGCTCGGTTCTAAATTCAATTCAATGGTATGCGCACCATGCATTGCGGCTTCATGAACAAAACCCGCCGCAGGGTACACCGCCCCCGACGTCCCAATAGAAATGAACAAATCCGCTTCCATCAAGGCATCGTGAATGCGATCCATACCGATTGGCATTTCACCGAACCACACCACGTTAGGACGCATCGGTGACGGCATTTGGCAGCAATGGCACTGATCTTCCATTGCAATATCCCCACTCCATTCGACGGCTTGCCCTGTATAGCTGCATTGTGCTTTTAATAATTCACCATGCATGTGGATGATATTCTCTGAACCGGCAGCTTCATGCAGATTATCGATATTTTGCGTCACGAGAGTGACTTTACCATCCAGCTCTTTTTCTAAACGCGCTAACGCTTTATGTGCATCGTTTGGGAAGACTGTACCGCTTTCAAGTTGCTGACGACGCAGATTATAGAAGTTTTGCACCAAGACAGGATCACGGTGATACCCTTCAGGCGTCGCCACATCTTCAATGCGGTGCTTTTCCCACAAGCCATCTTGATCACGGAATGTTTGGATACCTGATTCAGCGGAAATCCCCGCTCCCGTCAAAATGACAATGTTTCGATATGGAAATAGCATGCGCGTGTCCTTTCATAAATAAGCGGTATCTTTATTTTATACCATTATTTTCATGTGGTTATAACCACTTGTTTACGACATTAGTCTAATAAGCAATGACAATACTAAAATTATAGTGCGCTAGGTATGGTAATAATGACCTATTTTCAGTTCTCTTTGAAATACTGTCATTATTATCGCGGATGATG
The DNA here is from genome assembly GCF_050337005.1 of Photobacterium japonica. Classification (NCBI taxonomy): domain Bacteria; kingdom Pseudomonadati; phylum Pseudomonadota; class Gammaproteobacteria; order Vibrionales; family Vibrionaceae; genus Photobacterium; species Photobacterium japonica. The sequence continues at coordinate 33,117 of NZ_JAKJSN010000020.1, forward strand.
ACGGTCATTGATTCAGCGATAATTTTAATTATAGTGCATTAAGGTTGGCTTAATGTAGGCATACGCACATAAAAAAACAGCAGCCCATTGGACTGCTGTTTATCAATACTTCGTTTAAGGCTTACGCATTATTCTGCGTGGTGTCGCCTTTTTTATCGGCTTCTTGCGCTGCATCATAACCTGGCTGGTTTTCAGGAAGATCTTTCACTTCGTTGTACCATAGGTCGTGGTGCTCTTTCGCCCAAGTCTCGTCAACTTCACCGGTGATCATACCATCCAGTGCAGCTTCCATACCGAACAAACCGATGTAGATGTGGAAGATGAAACCACAGATCAGGATCAGTGCAGAGAACATGTGCAGCAAGTTAGACAGTTCCATATCACGACGAGTTTGGCCGAAGATTGGGAAGTCTAGGATAAAGCCACTGATGGTGATAAAAATACCAAAGAAGATAAGCAACCAGAAAATCGCCTTCTCACCACCGTTTGAGAAACCTGCTGATGGATGGGTACCTTTATGCTTACCGACCATGCCGCCCATTTTCATGAACCACTTCATATCCACCATAGTGAACAGGCTCTTACGCCACCACTTCACCAGTACCGCAATCAACAAAATACCGAAGATTGGACCGATGTAGTTATGGTACTGTTTCGCCGCATAGATAATCCAGCCCCATACTTCTGTAGGCACAACAGGCTTAATAAAGTGCTTGCCGTAAACGAGGGTTAAACCACTGAATGCCAGAGTCAGGAACGTGAATGCCATACTCCAGTGCAACGCACGATCCAAACGGCTCCAGCGTTTGATCTTACGGCCGGTCTTTGGCTTGCTCAGCTTCAATGGACCCACGACAACATACGCTAGGCCCACCATCGCAAGGCTACCAAAAATAGCCAATGCACCCAGTGGAGACATCCACTTCTCTTTCAAGATGTACCATGTCTGCCCTGGCACACTGATCAACACACCGTGTTCCGGTGATGGTGATGTGGTGTACCCTTGCTGACCATCTTTCACTGCGCGCCAATAGTCAGCACCTGCAAAACCTGCCATTTCAGATTTCACAACAGACTCACCCAAGCGCTCAGTATTCGTGTTTGCGTCATTTTCATTGCTAGCAAACGCTGACACCGACAGTGTCAGCGTCAATGCCGTTACCAGCATCGCAAACCAATGTTGAATTCGCTTAGTCATAAAACTCCCGACTGTTTTCAACAGTATTTCTCAATCTACAATTCAGCCCGAAGCAAGCTGCCACGGGCTGAATACATCGGCGTTAAAATCAACACTTAACACCGATGACGGTTATGGCTATTAAGCCTTGCTGCCTTTTGTTGCGTCGTATGCTAAGTCGTCAGTTGTTGCCCAACCGGCTTCCTTCGCACCACGTGCAACCACACGCTTACGGAAAATGTCAGAGATCTTCTCTGCATCACCTGCGAGTAGCGATTTGGTTGAACACATAGACGCACACATTGGTAGCTTGCCTTCTGCGATACGGTTTGCGCCGTACAGCATACGCTCTTTCTCTGAACCCGGTTCCGTATTTGGACCGCCAGAACAGAACGTACATTTGTCCATTTTGCCACGCTCAGCAAACGCCGTTTGTTTCGGGAACTGAGGCGCACCGAACGGACAAGCAAACAAGCAGTAACCACAACCGATGCAGAGATCTTTGTCGTGTTGAACAATGCCATCTTCAGTTTGGCTGAAGCAATCTGCAGGACAAACCGCCATACATGGCGCATCGCTACAGTGCATACATGCCACAGAGATAGAGTTTTCGTTTGGTAGACCGTCATTCAGGGTTACCACACGACGACGCTGAATGCCCCACTCTAGCGCTTCATCGTTGGCGTTTTTACAAGCTGTCACACAACCATTGCATTCAATACAACGCTTAGAGTCACAAAGAAATTTCATACGTGCCATCTAAGGACTCCTTACGCTTTAGTGATTTTACAAAGGGTTACTTTTGTTTCTTGCATCTGAGTAACCGGGTCATAACCGTAGGTGGTTGCCGTGTTAGCAGCTTCACCTAAAACATACGGTGCACAACCTTCAGGGTAACGGCTATGAAGATTTTCACCTTCGAAGTAACCACCGAAGTGGAACGGAATAAACGCAAGACCCACTTGAACGCGTGGTGTCACCATCGCTTTCACTTTAATGCGGCCTTTTTCTGCGCCTTCAACCCACACCATTTCGCCATCGCGGATGCCAATGTCGTTCGCATCTTTCAGGTTAATTTCAACGAACATTTCACGCTGAAGTTCAGCCAACCATGGGTTAGAACGGGTTTCTTCACCACCACCTTCGTACTCAACCAGACGGCCAGACGTTAGGATAATTGGGTATTCACCAGACACGTCTTTGTCCTGAATAGACTTGTACAGTGTTGGCAGACGGAACATCGCTTCGCTGTCGTTCCACGTCTGGTATTCAGGCAATAGATCACGACGTGGCGTGTAAAGTGGCTCACGGTGTAGTGGCACTTTATCCGGGAATGTCCAAACCACAGTACGCGCTTTTGCGTTACCGAATGGAATACAACCGTGCTTAATCGCTACGCGCTGAATACCGCCAGACAAGTCAGTTTTCCAGTTTTTACCTTCAGCAGCGACTTTTTCTTCTGCTGTTAGGTCATCCCACCAACCAAGTTGCTTCAGCATCTTGTCAGTAAATTCTGGGTAACCGTCTTCCAGTTCACAGCCCAATGAATAGCTGTCGTCAGCCAATAGGCTTTCACCGTTACGCTCAACACCGAAACGTGCACGGAAGTTACCACCACCCTGTGCAACCGTCTTAGACGTATCGTAAAGGATGTGCGTACCAGGATGCTTCATCTCTGGCGTACCCCAACATGGCCAAGGCAGACCGTACGTTTCACCGTTTACAGGACCACCCACCGCTTCTAGCGACGTGTTGTCAAACATGTGCCAGTTCTTCTGGTGTTCTTTCAAACGCTCAGGGCTCTGACCGGTGTAACCGATTGTCCACATACCTTTGTTGAATTCGCGCGTGATGTCTTCAATCACTGGCTGATTATTTTCAACGTTGATGTGCTTGAATAGCTGATCCGAAAGACCCAGTTTCTGCGCAAGCAGGTACATGATTTCGTGGTCAGGCTTAGATTCAAATAGCGGCTCGATAACCTGATCACGCCACTGAATAGAACGGTTTGTTGCTGTTACAGAACCGGTCGTCTCAAACTGTGTGGTCGCTGGAAGCAGGTACACGTTATCAGTACGGCCGTTCATTACCGCTGCCACACCTGGGTATGGGTCAACGATAACCATCATGTCTAGTTTGCCCATCGCAGTACGCATTTCTGTACCACGGGTTTGGGAGTTCACTGCGTGACCCCAGTAGAACATGGCACGGATGTTGTCGTTCTGCTCGATGTTCGCTTTGTCTTCCAACACGCCATCGATCCAACGAGAAACCGGAATACCTGCGTTGTACATTGGCTTTTTGCCACGGTATTCGTTCTGGTCGAAACGGCCTTTAAGCCATTCGTAGTCAACATCCCACACTTTAGACCAGTGCTTCCACGCACCTTCAGACAGGCCGTAGTAACCTGGTAGGTTGTCAGACAATACGCCGAAGTCGGTCGCACCCTGTACGTTATCGTGACCACGGAAGATGTTAGCACCGCCGCCAGATTTACCCATGTTGCCTAGTGCAAGCTCAAGGATACAGTACGCACGTGTGTTGTTGTTACCAGTAGTATGCTGAGTACCACCCATACACCAAACCACACAGCCAGGACGGTTTTCAGACAACAATTTCGCCGTCTGGTATACATCAGCTTCTGGCACGCCTGTTACGCGCTCAACTTCTGCTGGTGTCCACTTTGCCACTTCTGCGCGAACTTCTTCCATACCCCAAACACGCTGGCGGATAAATTCTTTATCTTCCCAACCGTTATTGAAGATGTGGAATAGCACACCCCAGATGAAGGCAACGTCAGAACCCGGACGCAGTGATACGTAGTGATCCGATTTCGCAGCAGTACGTGTACGACGTGGGTCTACCACCACAATCTTACAGTTGTTACGCTCTTTCGCGATAAGGATGTGCTGCATCGCCACTGGGTGCGCTTCTGCAGGGTTTGAACCGATGAACAGCATAGACTTACAGTTATGCATGTCATTCAGCGAGTTCGTCATCGCACCGTAACCCCAAGTATTCGCTACACCGGCCACTGTGGTTGAGTGACAGATACGCGCCTGGTGGTCAACGTTGTTGGTACCCCAAAGAGACACCATTTTACGGAACAAATACGCTTGTTCGTTGTTGTGCTTCGCCGAACCCAACCAGTAAACGGAATCCGGGCCTGATTCTTCACGGATTTTCAGCACTTGTTGGCTGACTTCCGTTAGTGCCTGATCCCAGCTCAGTTTCTGCCACTTGCCGTTAACCAGCTTCATTGGGTATTTTACACGACGCTCGCCGTGACCGTGTTCGCGCAGTGCCGCACCTTTTGCACAGTGTCCACCAGCATTAAAAGGGTGGTCGAAAGCAGGTTCCTGGTGAGTCCAGACACCGTCTTGAACTTCCGCGTAGATACCACAGCCCACTGAACAGTGTGAACAGATAGTACGCTTCACTTCTTTTGGCGCGTCATACACATCTTGCGATGCGGCTTCGGCTTTTTTCATCATACCTGGTGCAAACATGCTTGCACCCGCTACACCACCAGCCGCAGCCAATGACGTGTTTCGGATAAAGGAACGACGGGTAATACCTAGCTGGTTTTCGTCCTTGCTCACGTTGTCGGAACGTTTAATCAGTTTCATTTATAGCTCCGCCTTACAAGGTTTCGTAGTAATCGCGAACGTGTTGCGTTTCGCGATAGCCTGTTGTTTTTTCATTCTTCTTCTCTTCTGGCTGGGTCTCTTGGGCTTGAACAGCCGTTGATACACCAGCCACAACAGCACCAGCTGCCACACTAAGGCCAATGTTTTTCAACAACTGGCGGCGGCTTTGATTGGGTTTATTGTGCTCACTCATAAAAGCGTGCTCCTTTATCGTATCTCCTGATTTTTCACATGACTTCATGCGTTCAGGATGTTTTTTTGCTACGTTTTCATCAAATGTTATGAGTCAACACGAACGTCGACCCTAACGCTGAGAAACAGTTACATTGTCACGAAGTGAATTAGACAGATTCTAGTTCACTTCCATGAAGCGTGTTTTTTCTATGGTCAGGAACTGTAGGGCAACTTCCCCGACCGCACTATAAAACACGGCACTTTTTGCGGTTTTCATGTCCATGCAAAGACGTTCGACCCAAGCGGCAAGATGACGATTGAAGAACGTACGTTGCACGTGCATATCCCCGCCTTCCACCAGCATTGCCATCACTTCAAGTAATGCAGCAATGTGGTCTTCAGGTTCTTTCACAGACTCATCACGGGCAAAACCCAATTGCGCCAAATCACGACGCAGATGCGCCAAAGGCATTTCCATTAGAGAACCGGTCAGGTACCACGAACCAAAAGGAACCAGTTCGCCGCGACCAATACCAATGAAAAGGTCTTGATATTCTTCTTCAAGGGCAATCACAGAGGTTTTCTGCGCCGCCAATTTCAATACAGGCCAAGCCGCAGCCATACCTGTTGTAGCCGGTTGTTTCGCCTCTACATCTAGCGTCGAAAGCCAATCGATCACATCTTGCTTAGGTGCGCGACGTAGAAGATGAGCAAGCATCGCGTAGATATCGACGCGCAGTGACATTTCTTCTTGTTGAGCATTCATTTGTTGCTGTTCCATAATGGCTTTCCTACATCTTCAACTGACTTTCAGGATCATCGGCAAGGTGAGTAAAAATGTCGCGAACACGACAATCTTCACACATAGCGACACGACGCAGTGCCTCTCCTTGGAAGTGCGAGTGACCTTGTAACTTTTCAGTCAGCATTTTAATCATGGATGCAGGCGCAAATGCCTTACCACAAGATGTACAACATGCTGCTTCTTCTTCATGCACAGTACGTACAGATTGACGAGCAGTCGCATCCCAAGTCAGGCCTGGTTTTAGGGTAATGACTTTTTCAGGACACGCTTTTTCACACATGCCGCATTGCACACAATCTTGTTCAACAAATAGCAGGCCTGGACGATCACCAATGGCATGCAATGCACGCGTTGGACAAACCGCCACACAACTCATACATAACGTACAATCATCCGTTTTACATTCCACGCCACCGTAAGGGGCATTGTCTAACAATGCAGAATGTGCAGGTTTCACTGACGCCTCTGCATAAAGTGCATCAAGTACCGCAAACAGTTTTGCGCGCTTATTGCCTTCCAGACGATCGGCAGTTTGAAGTAGTGCCGCATCAAAACCGGCAAAGGTTTCAGCATCTGCAAAGTTAAACAATGCAATACGCTCTGCGTCATAACCCATTTCCGTTAGGAAGGTTTGAGCAATGGTCAATTCATCACGTAAAACACGATCAATGGTTGCCGGAATGTATGCCGTATTCGTTGCAAGCAGAACCTGATGCGCACCGTAAGCCAATGCACTAAACCATGTATCAATACCGATCGTTGCCAATTCTTCCAATGCAACAGGAATGACAGACGTAGGCAGTGTAGGCAGAACCTGAGCCACTTTAGCTTCGTCACGATTACCAAAAAAAAGCAGTGTTGGCGCTTCCCCACCCTCTGACAAATAACGGGTCAGTAAACGATGCACAAAATGTTGTGTGTTTTCCGGATCAGGTAGCGCATAGGTAATGGCTTCTGTCGGACAAGCTGTCGCACACGTCCCTACGCCTTGGCAAAGGTAAGGATTAATTTCAATAGAATGACCGGTACTAGACAGAGCCCCTGCAGGACAAGCATCCACACAACGGTCACAACCTTGAACACCACGAGAAGAATGCGCGCATAGATCTGGGTTCAGACGAAAATACTTCGGCTTATCAAACGTACCCAACATAGCAGGTAGCTCTTCAATCACATCAGCCACTTTCGCTTTACCCGCCCCCACGGCGTAATAACCCGGTGCAGGAATTTCTACCGCAATCAGGCCTTCTGCTGTCATATCAACCACAAGGTCAAAACAAGGACGCGCAATCGCCACTTTCGCCAGATTAACCGCAGTCAGAGAGCCTTCAACTTCACAGTTAACATCGAAGGCACCCAAGTAACCACTTACCGTCACATTCGCGGCAAAATACAGGTTGTCACGTTTTTGTGTCGCTTCTGCTTTCTCTGTGGCTAGTAGGGTTACAGAGTTCAAGTCAGAAAATTGATCGGCTAATGCGGTAATTGTGTCTTCTGCACCAATGATCACAACATTGCCACGGCTTTCGTAAGAAACCGTTGGTGGGATCAGATTCGACAATTCCACGGTGCCTTTAATCGCCGCGTGTCGTGCTTTACCATTGTGATCCGCAAAAGCGCTCTCAGAATATGCTTCAAGTGTACTATTTAACATTCTTATTCCTGTCTACTCGTCACCGCTAGTCAGTGCCGGTTGAAGCGCATTGTTTTAAATCGGAAATTTAAAATAAAACGCTTCATACTTCTCTATAGAGCAATAACCGATCCAACTTTTCACGGAATAAAATGACCTAAAAGGAACTAGAATCCGAACGAGACAGTTTGACCGCATACTCTGGAGACATTTTGTCTCACCATCAAATGCGTACTGCGCCAAAATGTCCCGATCAATATTAAGGGTATTATTCCCTTTTTGTCCCAATTCAGATTTTCATCAGTTTTTTCGCTCGATGCGTGACGACTGAATTGCGTACTTCGCTCTTTTTTCTTATCGACGACCGCTGTCCGACAACTATAACTACAACTTCGCGACCGTCAGTGATGTAGGGTTTAGTTCACTGTTCGTGTTATCGGTACTGCTGTCTGTAATATCACTTTCCAAGGATGCGGTTGTTTGAGCAATAACTTGATCCGCTGTTTGATCAGCAAGAGATTCACCGTCTTCACAGTATTGCGCCAAGGAATCCGGTAAGGTCACACCAGAATCAATCTCATCCACAACGGTCGATACCGCCGATTCAGGGCGAGCCGTCTGTGATGTCGCCTCATCCAGCATACCTTCTACCTGTTCCACCGCTTTATTTACCCAGCCACGCAATTGCGCGGTGACCTTGGCATCAAGCGCCGGAATGTTTGAGAAGTCTTCGGTATGATCATCCATATCACTGATGTAATTAAATTCATCCGAATGGAAAAGCTTTCTCAGTGCCGCTTTCTTTACCGACTTTTCAACGCCGGTTTTCATGAAATTCGTCACACCCGAATCAAAAGAGACATTCACCACATCATTCAATGTCGGTAAGGCTGCCGCTTCCTGTTCATCCGTGACAACCTCTGTCGTGTTCGACTCAGTCGTTGTATCCCTCGTCTCCCTCTCTGTAAGGGCAGACTCCGTAAGGGCCGATGTATCACCACCAGCCCCTTCGCGATTCGTCCTATCCATCGCGGCATGATTAGCAACATCAACCGCTGAATGGCGAGTGTCTTGTGCGGATGAAGCGTCCGTTGGCGTATCCTGTGCCTTTTCTTCCCTGGCTTGTAGTTTGCGGTTTGACCATCGCTGGAAGAAATTAGTTGCCACTGGAGCGCCCTTTTCTGTCTTTGCTGTTGTCTTTACAGCGTTTCTTTCGGAATTCTAATTGCTCGCCATGGCGGCCAATGTACGCTTCCATCCACGCTTGTACCTGTAACGGCGTGGTGATGTGCAATACCTGATAGTCACCATCCATGTAACCACTTGCCAAACCTTGCGCTGCCGTGATCAGTAACGGCGACAGTTGTTCATTTTCTTCTACACACACAATGAACAAATGGGGATCACGCGAACTCAGGTTAAAACGATAATCAGAACGTTCATGCTTATGTAGCTCAAGCGGCAGGCAGTACCCACCGTCTTTCGCAGCAAGGAAGTCTTTCTCATCTTCATCGTAGAGACACACATCCTCAATCGACCAAGAAAGTGTTGTCCAACGTCCTATTTGCTTTTCTTCAGAGACGAGTCGGAAGGCAATAGGCCAAACCGTTTCGTCTTTATGTAATTCTGGCACGCTCACTCCTTACGCTTATTGATAGCTGTTGATGCGTTCTCTCTCGCGATAACGGCCACCATGATGCGATCATGACGCCGTATTCTGACAAGTCTATTCTGGCTAGAGTAAAGCAAAGAGTAGGCCAACTTTTCTTATCCATACCATCAACACGACCGACTGCGGTTTTTCTCATCACTTTGTAAGGCTGTTGTCTTCTCGCTTGCCTCTGCGTCAGCCCCCGTTATTCGGTCTGACTCTGTGCTTCATCCACCAGCACAAGCAGATGTGGAATGAACTTTGCTTATAACTTTGCTTATAGTGAGATTAAGCACAACCTATGCCGAGCCCCGTCGCATTAGTCCAGCCTTTACAGCATCGTGGCAACGTGACGCTTATCCATAATGCTTAGCGGCGTTCTCTGTGGCTGAATGCGATCACTTTAGAGAATAGTCTGACTGACTCATTTCGCGAATCGACGAATTCGCGTCTCTTACAGCACGGCATATACTTTTATTTTTTACAGCAGGAATGTTTGATGAGCCAATTGCCAAAAATCATTAAGACCCACTCGTCGGTCAAGCAAACCATGACAGTTCAAGTGATGGATGAATATGGCGATGTGATGGAGAAAGAAATCGCCTGCGAACACCCCTTGACGGTTTACCTGAACTGGGTAGAAGTCGTGACCTTAATGACGCTGGGTGAGCGCCCGTCTGCGTTGGTGCTGGGTTACTTGAAAAACCAAGGCTTTATTGAAGACATTAGTGCCATTGAATCGCTGATCATTGACTGGGAAACCAACTCTGCTGCCGTCATTACGCGCGAGAATACTGATGGCCTTGAGAAAAAGCTGTCAAAGAAGACGGTGACCTCGGGTTGTGGTCAAGGCACCATGTTTGGCAACGTCATGAAAAAGTTGGAAGGCGTGCAATTGCCACAGCCAAAGATTACCCAGTCGATGCTATACGGCCTACTGGAATCGCTAACCCATCATAACGAAACCTATAAAGCCGCCGGCGCCGTTCATGGCTGTGCCGTGTGTAAAGACACGAGCATTCTATCGTTTGTGGAAGATGTGGGTCGTCATAATGCCGTTGATACCCTAGCCGGTGAAATGTGGCTAAAAGGCGAAACCGGCGCTGATAAGATTTTCTATACCACAGGCCGTTTGACCTCAGAGATGGTGATTAAAGTCGCGCAGATGGGCATCCCCGTTCTGTTGTCTCGTTCGGGTGCCACACAGATGGGTTACGAGTTAGCGAAGAAGTTAGGCATTACCATGATTGCCCGCGCTAAAGGCCACCGTTTCCAAATCTATAACGGCAGCGAGAATCTTATCCTCGACGTAAAGGGCGATGCCGCGACAGACAAACAAGTGAATGCAGATACCGATGCACACCAAGCCGCGAAAAAACGAGGTGATGCGTAATGGACGCGCCGTTTCCCGAATTCATGAATGCCAAGCAAGTGGCTGAATACCTCGACCTGAACGAAAAGAAAGTCTACGCCTTAGCGAACGATGGTTTACTGCCAGCAACAAAGGTGACGGGTAAATGGTTATTTCCCAAGGCGATGCTTGATAAATGGTTGCTCGATTCTTGCCATAACGGCGCGTTGAATGATCGCTTGTTGATTGCAGGTTCAGACGATCCCCTCTTACAGATGGTAGTGGGTGATATGGCCAACAAACTCGGCAGTACCGCGTTAGTGGGTTACACCTCTACCGGCACACGTCAGGGTTTGTCGATGCTGAGCAAAGGCCATGTAGATATGTGTGCCATTCATTGGGGTCATGCCGAAGAAGCCGCGTTACGTCACCCTGCGTTATTGCAACAGTATGCCGGTCATAAGAATTGGGTGTTGGTGCATGCTTTTGAGCGTAAGCAAGGTTTAGTGGTGTCACAAGAAATCGCCGAGTGCGTGAATAACCGTTCGTTAATGCCACAAGAGTTAATCGCGTCTCGCTGGCGTTGGGCGCTGCGTCAGGAAGGTGCTGGCAGTATGCGTGCCTTAGGCGAATGGCTACATAATCACGCTTATACCGTCGATATGTTGACCTCTGTGGGTGTGTGTCACAGTGAGCGAGAGTTGGCCTCTGCCATTGCCCGTGGTGAAGCCGATGTGGGTTGCGCCAGCCAGAGTACCGCTGGGGAGTTTGGCCTTGGCTTTATTCCTTTGTGTACCGAAGCGTTTGAGTTGGTGATCCCGAAAAACATTTACTTCCGTGCCCTGCCGCAGCAATTACTGCAAGCCTTAGCGGATACCGAAGTGCAAGGTAAAGGTGACAAGTTAGGTGGCTACCAGTTTGAGCGTACTGGCGCGCAGATGTGGAGTGCCAAGTAGCGAATCAAGGCTAATAAGCCTATCAAGATAAACAAAAGGGAGTGCTATCACCGACAATGCGTCGTGATGGCATTCCCTTTTTTGTGTCCGAAATCAGCTGAAAGGTGTGATGGATTGTTGATTACGCCGAATCTGCAAAAATACAACTATGATAGCAATTCAAAACAAGGGGTCGATAACCACTAGCCAAAGAAGCCATCTAAATCAGAAGCATTAAAGTCACCAACGCAATAATGCCATCAGGGATTATTATATCCACTCCAACATCTGCAAACGGGTGCGTTCGCCTTTGGGTAATTTACTGACCACCAGCGCGTAAGATTGCTTGGCTAAATCACAGATCATGCTACCGCTTACATCTTGCTCCAGCGATACGGTGATCCAGTGTTGTTTGTTCATGTGATACCCCGGCATAATCCCTTTGAACTGCTCAGCCAGAAAGATATTGTCCACTGGCGTCCCTTTCAGGGTGACTCGCCATTCCCCGTAATAGTGCGCAACCAGCGCAAACATTTTGCCGGAGACCTTAAACACCTCCGCATCCGGACCAAACGGGTAACTGCTGTCAGATTCCGGTAGCTGTGCAAGGTAGTCAACAAGATCGGTATGTTCCATGTTTACGGCTCCAGATTAAGGTTTCTTTTGAGTTTCTATTGATAGAAATGCCAATTAATTAGAATGGCGCTAGCGAGGACACTGAAATCACGATACGCTTGAATTTATAAATAACAGCCGCTGCATTTTACCTGAAACGGGAGACACTTTGATTCGTCCACTTAGCACTTTACTCCTCCTTGTCGTCAGCGCCACCAGCTTTACGACACTTGCCAGCAACATTGAAACCGCGTCAGTCAGTGCCTATGTCAGTGAACTCAAATCCGGCGATGTGGTGTATCAGAAAAATGCCGATGTAGTGATGCCTATTGCCTCGCTCACCAAAGTGATGACCGCCATCGTGGTGTTAGATGCCAAGTTGCCACTTAAAGAACCATTGACGTTTGATACCACCGACAAAGAGCGCATCTATAACGGCTATTCACGCATTAGAATGCAATCACAACTTACCCGTGGGGAAGCACTGCGTATTGCATTGATGTCTTCTGAAAACTTGGCCTCTGCCGCCTTAGCCGATAACTACCCAGGCGGCCATACCGAGTTTGTGAAAGCGATGAATAAAAAAGCCAAACAGCTCAGCATGACTCACACCCATTTTGTCGATAGCTCAGGCCTGAGCCCCGACAATGTCTCGACGGCGACCGATGTGCACAAGATGATCGTAGCCGCAAGCAAATACCCTGACATAAAAAAATACAGTACGACCGTGGTACATACGGCGTATTTTAAAAAGCCGCGTTACAAATTAGGCTACACCAACACCAATGCGTTAGTACGTGGGAACAAATGGGACATTACCCTGAGCAAAACGGGTTATCTCGATATCGCTGGTCACTGTCTAGCGATGATTGCCAACATTAATAAGCAAGACTACGTGATGGTGACACTGGATGCGTACGGAAAAAGGACACCGCTAGGCGATGCGAGTCGTATCAAGAAGTGGATCACAACCGGTGACAGTGGCGATATTTCTGATTCTGCCGAGCATTATCAGCGCACAAAGCTGAGTGCCTTAGCGCAATAGCCCGCCTTTTGTTATACGGTCAGCGCCGAAATACCATTCGGCGCTCGACTTCATGCATTTCTTACTTCGTACATTAACTTACATCGACTGACAACGTGTCTCTCGTTTCCGTTGTTGTACCCGCGATAAAATCTGACTTTGATTTATAGCGTATTGTTCCAATGCGGGTAAGCCCCCCTCCAGCACAAACAAGGCTGCGCGCAAAGTGTCAGGCACCGTCTCGCGCTTTGTTTGCATCGTCTTCACCAAAGCGTGATCCATCAGAAGATAGCGATCCATGTTGAAGGTATAGGCGGCTTGCGAAAACAATGATGTCAATTGTTGTTCTGTATAAATATAACCCCAGCTGCCCAGTTCCGATTCAGCCACAAACTGATCCGGCGTGATGCGCGGAATCGTAAAGGGTATCTCTTCGCGTTGCGCTTGATGTTGCTTGGCCTGCCAAGCGTTCACCCCGCCTAACAAGATTTTTACCGGATAACGCAATTGCGCATTAAGTTTGGCGGTTTCGATTTCGACATCGTGATAATTGATGCCATTACCCAACAGCAAAATCGGTTTGTCATGCAGGTAGGTTTTATGTTTGATGGCGCGCAGAGACAGCCGGAGTGTCCCCGGGATGTTATACGCCCCTTGCGTGATATCGACCACATGCCAGCTTATCTTATTGTCTGGTATCGCCATGGCATACAGATCCGGATTGCGCTCGGTATGACTGGAAACCGGTAAGACAAAATCAAACAGGACATTCAGCGGTGTGTCATCCGCAATCGCATCACATTGCTGCCCGTCGGCATGTTGATGCCATGCGTTTTTCGGCCCAGTTTCGCTTGCCGTACCGTTTGCGATAGCGGGCAGGCTCAGCGCACTCAAACACACGCCAACAAACAGACTCCGTACCCGCCACTGCGCTGGAAACCGTTTCGCCCGCATTTGCGTAAGCGGTACCGTAATCAGCGTCGGAAGTGCTGTCACCTTTTTCATTACATCGGGCATCGTGTTCATCCCGTTACTCCACTTTCGTCAGGCGAACCGCATCTGCCACCACAACGCCCCAGAAATAGTCGTTTTCAATGCTGACTTTCAATGGTCCCGGTTGCAGAGTTAACTCCCCAAGATGACGCCATTTCCCGCCATTGAATTTCTGTGACACCGTTTTACTGTCCAATTGTGAGCGCGCATTCGATAAGGTGTAAGTCACCGAACCACTGCGATCATCATCTGCTGTCCACATCGCTTCTACGCGGTAGGTGCCCGCTTCCGCAATTTGAGCCTGCCAATACGCTTCCCCCCAACGGGAATAGGCATAATCGGCGTTTGCAAAACCGGCCACTTGAGTGCTATTAGTCCACGAACCGGATTCAGCATGGAACGCTTCAGACGCGTTATCCAAAATGATGGCCGTGGCATCACGTTTCACAAATTTCACCGCATCTGCCACCACACAGCCATTGGCGGCATCATTGTTCACACTCACGGTCGCCATACCGGCATCAAAATGGTACACACCGAGCGATTGCCATTCCCCGCCACCCTGACGCTGGTTTTTCAATAATGACGTATACAAATTGGCACTTGCCGGCCCTAAAAGAGCAGATGTTGATGCCGGCACAGTCGGTGCATTGTGATACACGGTATAACGGGCATTAGACGCTCGGCTTTGATGCGCCGACCAATTGGTAAACACTTCATACAAGCCTTCGTGGTGCAATTCCACATCCCATGCCGCGCGTCCTTCGATACCCGGACACATCAGCCCGTAATCATCCCCTTGATACCCCGCATACTGCTGACTCACATCTACCGCGCCAGAGGCCGAGAAATCAATAGAATGGTTATCCACTTCCAGCGCATGACGAGAGGCACCCGCCACTTTTTGCACTTTAATCGCATCCATCGCGACGGTTGCAGGGCGATTCAATTGCGCGGTCAAATCGTAGTAACCGGCCTTCAGCCAGTATTTCCCTAACGAGGCCCACGAGGCACTGCCAGCCTTCTCTTTCTCAGAAAATGCCGCTGATAACGTATGATTCACGTATTGAGATGAAAGGCCAAAAGTTAATGCTTCATTGTCAAAACCGGGGAGATCCCGAAATGCCAAGGCGTACCAACCATCTTCACGAATACGTAATCGCCATTCACTTTGCCGCGCAGGATCATCGACGTTATGACTCATCACATGGTAGCCATGCCCGATGAAACCGCTGACACGATCATCCAATGCGGCGGTTTTATCCAATGACGCTTCAACCATGGCATCATCCACCAGCAAATACGCCGATTCATTCACTTTGATCGTCGCAGGTGATTGCGCCACCACGGTATGTGCATCGTCTTTAATGATGGCGGTGACTTTATACAAACCCGGATTGAGCGAATGGGTATCCCATTGGTAGCGACTGTCGAGATCATCTTCATTCAACGCCGAGACCATCAATTGGCTTGGTGAATCCAGCGGCAACATACGGACTTTGTCGGCAATGATATGCAAGCCTTGATGTGCATGAGTCGATACAGGCGCTGAGTCATTGTCATGCAACTGCAGCGTCAGGTCGCCCTCTGCCAGATTGAATACGCCCAATGACACCCAGCCTTCGGTTGGCTGTACATTCACTGTCGACGTAACACCGTCTTTGTCCGTGACGGTGTAACTCACCGTTTGTGGGTAATCATATTCAGCCGTTGGCCAGTAGGTTTGCAGTTCGTAATAGCCCGCTACAGGAGCGGCCATACGCCATGTCGCTTGCGCGCGTTGTGATACTGAGGCTGTTGATAACACTCGTGATGAGGCAGGCTCTTTTGATGACTCTTGCTTATCGGCGGCTTGCTTGCCTTGCAACAGCGCCTTTTGGAACGCTTTCACTATCGGTGATTGAGAAAGTTGTGGCGGCGAGGACGCTGGCGCCTCTGGCAACAAGACATAATAGTAACCTTGTTCGCCCGCATTCACTTCCACCCAACCCGCGCCGCTAACACTAAAATGATCGCCTTTGGTCGGCGTATCGATGCTGTCGGCATAATTGGTGTAATACAAATCAACCGATGCGCTGCTGTCCGGATCTTCATCGCGCCACGCCAGTGTAATGGGCTCACCCACATTCACTTCGAGATCTGCGTGTGGTTTCAACCAACGCAATGTCGGGGCGGTATCCGCCAATTGATCATCCACGTAAAAGCGGGATTTATCGGTCCATTCACTGTAACGGCCGTTTTCATCACGCGATCTGACACGCCAGTGGTACCAGGTGCGATCTGTTAAGGCGCGATTCACCTGAAACGTCGGTTCTGCCGCCATGCTGGTCGTCACCAAACTGGCCGACAGCCCTTCGGCGTACACTTCAAATTCATACTCAAGGAGCGTAAGACGGTCGAGGCCTTGTAATTCGCTATGTTGCAATTCCAGTACCGGTGCCGTACTGGCTACCCAAGCACCATGGCCAGGGTTCTTTACCACCGGTCGGCGTAATGCCGTTTGCGCTTGTTCTACCGTGAACTGACCATTCAGCACATCGCTATACGCATCGTTATCATCAACCGCTTTGACCCGCCAATAATACGATTGACCGGCCTGTAGTTGATCAACACGCCATGCCACATCGCCATCGTCTTGTGGCCAAATCAATTGACCCCGTTTCGCCGCAGAAGTAAATGTCGGCACGGTATCCAATTCAAACGCATAACCAACACTGTGACCATCACGATCATCGGCTTGCGAGACCACAATATCCACATACCCGCTTTCGGCTTGATCCAACGCGATCACGTCGCCATGACGTGGCGCAATCAAATCCGGCATGGCCGGACGCGCATTGGCTTTCAATACCGTAAATTGCGAAACCGCAGAGTGGGATGCCGCGCCATCAGGATCGGTCGCGGTGACTTGCCAGAAATAATCCGCCCCTTCCAGTAACGATTCCGTCGATTGCCATTGCGTGCCCCCTGTTGCATGACCCACAATGGCACTCGATTGCGCGACCTGTTTCGTCAACCCTTCATCGCTGTACAAGGTAAAGGTGTACGTCAGCTCGCGTCCTTCCGGATCGTCCGCATTCATCACACTGAGTACCGGCATAAAGCTATCCACACTGGTGGTATTCAGCGGCGAATTCAACCGCGGCACAGTGGGTGCCTCATTCACTTGATTGAGGTAAAAGTCGCCGTAATTCCATGTACTGTACACATCACCATTAAAGGCCCGAACGCGCCAATAATAATGCTGATTTTCCGTCCATACCCCGCTCGGTTGCCAAGATGTTTGTTGTTCGCCTTCTTCCACAGGGCCAGAGGCAACAAACGGCTGAGTCATGCCCGCATCGGTAAAGACTTCAAAGAAATAGGTGATCGCTTTGCTGCCAGCATAAGCGGCATTGTTCACCGCTAATGCGGCTTTAGGATCAAGAACCACACCAGCAAGCGGTGCCGTAATCGTAGGGGTATGCGGGCCATTATCCAAGGTTGGGTTACTGCCAGTTTCAAACTCTTCAAAATCCGGAATACCGTCATCGTCATAATCCCCGATGCCGTCACGATCCAGCGTCATGAAGTGTTTGCGCTCCCACTCATCGTCCATGCCATCGCCATCAATGTCATAGCTGGGATTCACCGCCAACAACACTTGCTGATTGGTATAACGTTCACCGTCACTGGCCGACACAATGATCGGATAGTTACCCATTTGTCCGGGCTTTATCGGCCAATTGAAACGCGCTTTGCCATTGGCGATCTCCACCAGCGTGGCACCGGGTGGCAATGGCGACACCGATAACGTCAGGGGATCATCATTGATATCTTCTGCATCAATATAAAAATCTAAAATGCCGCCTTCATGGCCAACCATATCCGGGATATAACGCATCAATGGCGCAGCGGGTTGCTCGGCGCGATCGCTGAAATCAAGGACATACTCGCCCGTACTTTGGGTATCAAACAGGTGTAAATCATACGACCACACCTTGGTGTCTTCATTAAACTGCTTGGAAAACCACACATTCTTCGGATTCAACAAACGACCATCGCTGCGCAGTACTTGCACAATGGCTTTCTCGCCTTTGAACGGATCGGGGATACGCACATACGTCACCCCCACTTCTGCAGGGAAATTCAATTGATGCGTGTAAAGAACGGGGCGCGTTTCTTTCGCATCATGACGGGTCCTATCGTCATGACTCGCATCAACATCGTCTTTACCTCTCGCTTGCTCATTAAGAGCGTCGGCATCAAACGCCATGGGTGAGGCCGCGGGGGATCCGGAATCCATCAAAACATCGAGGGTATCTCCCTCTTCTTTGCCAGTACCTGACGGTGGATCCTGAGGTGAAGAGAGAGGTGACGTCATTTCGGTCAGGCGGGCGTGCAACGAATGATCAACCACAGGGATGTCTTTTCCCTCTGATTCAAACGCCGTCAGCACATCGCCTTTATAAGCCAGAAAGTCGGTAATGTGATCGTGCCCGGGCGATGCCACCAGCACGTCTTTAAGTAATTCATGGGTTTGTATCGCACCGACGAGCGTAGACAGTTTTCGGCCGTGTTGATCGGCATGACTGAAACGCATGTCAAAACCACGAAGGCGGGCTGTGCGGGCTGTTTCCATTTGCCAACGCCCTGTCACACTGGCTTGCGCAGGCAGATCGCCTAATTCCAGCATTAATGAGCGGCTGGTATCCGCGTCACCCACAAAGCTCTGCGTGATCGCGTAGTTAACGGGTTGCCCGACAGCATCTTCGACGATCTCGGTCACCGCGGTATCAATGTTCACCTGACGCGCATCGCCATGGCCGCTATTACGCACGCGCAGCCCCACCGTAAACGGTTCAACTGGCTCAATACCGACCGTACGCGGGTCATCACCATGCACATCGCGGGGTAAAAAATAATCCAATGTCAGCATCGGAATGGGCTGCACGCGCACAGAATCGGGCGTGACCGCAATCTCTTCCCGCAGATCATTTAAGGTATATGACAGTGAAGCGTTAGCGTAATACAGCGTGCCCGTTGGCATCTGCCCCCCACTGCCCATCGCCGGGACAATCAACCAGCGCGCCGTGGCTTGATGTGACGGCGGCAGATGGCCTTTTCCGGCAATATCGTCGATGCCTTCAAGGTGAGCTTCTTGAATAAAGAACGCCGCGTTGGGGTGTGCCGGATCGGAGGAGGCAATCACGGGATTACCTTGCTCATCAATAAAATGAAGGGTGATATGAATATTGTTCAGGGCTTGATGATCCAGCGCGTTATTCATGGTCATCACCGCCTCAAAACCTTGTCGTTCAAGGATCTGAGTTTGGTTGATCTCAAGCTCAACAACGGCACACAGGTTGCTCTCGCTCGCCTGCACAGATGAACCTGCACAAAGCAGAAGACACACCGCTAACTTTTTAAATTGCGTCAATTGCGATTCCACGAATAACATCCTTTGTTAAACGGCCTTTCCAAACGGTTGATGCCGTGACAAACGCATTACCTTCATGCTGAATGCCATATACCGTCTAAAACAGTGTGCCTGTTCTTTTCAGTCAGGTTTTAGTACCTGTTTTTTATACTGGCTTTTTAGTTAATAGTGACGTTAATCAACGACACCTGTGCTTTGCTTGCCATGCGATCAACCTGCTCACCCCGAAAAACCACGGGGGCTGACGCCGTACTCTGTAACACACGGCTATCTAGAGCAATTCTATCGATTAATTGCTTGTTTTTACCGACAAAAAACGTATGAGTGTTGGCAACATCCAAACTATAGCGGGTTGAATGTGTGATTTTGCGAGCCACATTCACAACGGCCGTCGTACTGTCTTGCTGCATATGCAGCCCATCGCCAACATTCAGATCGCCCGCCGTCATCCATACCGCGGCTGGTGCCTTGTCTTTGTTTTTGTCGATATTCGAGTCTGAGATCCCCGCGCCAACATAGGCCTTGTTAGAAAGCGGGGAAACAGGCGAAACATAAAACGTCTGTTCAGGACTTACCGTGACGTTGTCACCATTAGCCAGTGACAACACCACATATTCATGGCGTTGTGGTCGCGTCAAAATGCCGGTGACTGGCTGGTAGCTTTCCTGCCCGCTCCATTTATCCAATGACAGCACACGTTCACCCACCGTAATCGCCGTGATCGGCGTGAGTCCCGCTTCGGTATACACGACCTGTTCCGGATCGACATACCACGCCTCGGTGACTGATGCTGAAGCCGCTACCTGTGCCGTTCTTGATACTGGCGTTGACAGAACCGTAGATGACATGACCGATGGCGCTAACGTACAGGCTGTTAGATTTTGATTGCCTGATACCTCGCCTGCATCCCTACCCAATGGCTGAGAATGCAACGTCATCTGACGATGAGCATCGCCGAGGAATGCGGTTAACACATCATCAGCATGCAGGCTTTGTTCATGCGCATTTAGCCCCAAAGGAAGCTTCGGCGTGGTTGACTGTGCTTTTATACCGGTATCGTTCCCCGTCTCGGTGTATAGATTATCAGCAGTGGTAAAGGCATGGCGATCCGGCGTGGTATAGCGGCCGATTTCTGGATCGTAATAACGAGCTTGACTGTAATGTAAGCCTGTTTCATGGTCATAATATCGGCCAGCACGGCGAATGTTATTTTCAACCGTCTGTTCAGTGACAGGTCTTCGGCTGCTATCCGAATGGGGATTCTCAGAATAATGGTTATTCGCTTGAGGCAGTGACCACACTACCTGCCCCGTGCGATCCGTTAACGCATACGGGGTACCTTGTGGATCCGCATGGTAGTAATAGTATGTGCCGATATCTACCGTCGCTGCATCATCCGTCGCCGAGCTTGGGTTAGAATTGGAGGTAGAGTTAGGCACGCGAACAAACAGGGGCATATCACCTTCTTTGGCTGTTGGACGATACCCGTAGCTGCGCAGCACGTTGCCTTTCTGATCGTACTCGGCCAACAAACCAACATCGTTGTACAAGTAATAGGTCGTTTCCCCATCAATACCTTTCCGATTAATGGTCTTACTGACTCGCCGATCAAATGGGTCATAGCGGTAGTGTGTGGTGATGGGTTTTTCATGACTCGCTGTATTCTCTACCACCGCGATCAAGCGATCACGTGCATCGTAGGTCAATGCACGATCTGGCAACCGTTCAGATCCCGCTTCTCGTGTCGCTGATGTCTTCTCTTGCGGCATGTCTTGCGGCGTGGCGCGATGTTGATGATTGATACGCTGCTGGATGAGATTACCTTGTGCATCATACTGGTAAGTGATTTCCCCTCGTTGACTGAGTTGCCCGGTAGACAAATAATTCATCTCCAACACGTTATGAGCCATTCCTTGCGTTAGGCTTTCTAATCGCCAAAGCCCTGAATTCAACGCATGCCCGACCGACGGTGTGTCACCCAGCGTCAAAATCGGTTGTTGATATGCATTTTCCAACGTCACACGCAGGGGTTTGCCTTGGTGTGTGTAGCGGGTTTTTCTCACCACGCCACCCGGTAACATTTCTTCTGTCGGCAAGGTATCACCATGATAGCCACGTACGGTGATCGCCCCTTCACCTGGCAGTTTCACGCGCGTCACGCGATTGCGGTCATCGTAGTCATAATGGTATTCACGGCCATCAGGCATGATCAAGGTTTGGAGCATGCCGTCGGCGTAATAACGGTATTGGTAGCGTTTACTGAACGGCCCAAAGTCGACCGTTTCTGAGGTTATTCGCCCTTGCTTGTCATGGGTGAACACACCGGCCAATTTGCTGTTGTGTTTATTTGTGGGTTTATTTGTAGGTTTACGGGTACGCGTCTTACCGTGAGCCCCATCTTGCTTCGCGCGCCCAGATGTCACCGACCAACTGCGTAAGCGACCGGTTTTGTCATAACGGTAAGCCACGGTGCTATCAGGCGTTACCGTGCCTTCAACTGTATCTCGACCAATGCCTTGAACCACGGCAGGCTCCGTGGCGGTATACCACTTTTCTTGGCGCAGTTGATTAGCGTCATCGTAAACAAAATCAATCACGCTCCGGTTACTGTCAGCAACGCGCGTCACGTTACCATTCCCATCGTACTGCCACGTCCAAACACCAAGGCCCTCGCGCGCCTGACGAACAAGGCGTCCCCACGGGTCATATTCCATATCCACCGCGCGGTTGGCATCGTCTACAATCTGTGTCGGCGTATCCAAGAAAGCGTGCTGATAACGATGCACCTGATCCCCCTCCAACGAATCCGATAAGCGAGGGTGACCTACGGGTTCAACCGGTACCGCGATACGCTCACCATCTTCATGGGTAATGGCCACCAGCACATCCGCCTCATAATGGTAGGAGCGCATGGTGTCGTCAGGATGAATCACTGTAACTAACTGGTCATTGCCATTGTAGGTAAACTGCGTTTTTAGCTGGTTTTCATCCACAATCGCACGCAAATTGCCGACGTTGTCGTACTGATACGTTTTTTCTTGCTTGTTAGGGTTCATCTCCGCCGTCAAGCGGCTCACAGGGTCATAACGGAATTTCCACGTTTTTCCGCGGCCATCAATTACGGTTTGCGGTTGCCCCGTCACCGTATAATCACGATATTCCCATGTGATGGCATCATTGATCACCGTTTTGACCACATTCCCCATTGGGTCATACACCCAATCGTATTTAACAACGTGGTGTGACTGACCGCCTTGATAAATCGCCTGACTCAACAGCTTGTCACTGTTATAGCGGTAATCCACCGTGCGCTGCTCAGGCAAGCCATAGGCGCTGATCTTTTGCGTCAATAGCCCAGCATCATCGTATGAAAACATGGTGATAATGCCATGTTTATCCACCTGACGGGTCAGTACATTACGTTGTGGATGGTATTCCGAAACGGTGTCGTGCCCATCAAAATGGGTCACTTTGATCGGCTGTTGAAAGCGATTCAAGGTGACGGTTGTTAGCGGATTGTTGGGCTTTGGGGTTATGTTGAGCTCGGAGTTTATGTTGAACTTGGGGTTTATCTGGTCTGACTTGGTCTGCTGCTGAACAGCCTGATCTTGAATAAACAGCGTATCCCCTTGGCGCACACGGCGAATAACAGTCTGATCATCAATACGCACTTGCGTCACCGCGCCGTCACTGCCGTAGAACGTTTGTGTTTTTCGTCCGGTCGCGTCGATCTGTAACTGGTAATACGCTTGTTGTGCTTGATGGTAGGCATACGCGTAGCGCTGGGTATGCCCATCGGGGCCCGTCACCGACTGCGTGATCATTTGACGCGGTATGGTGAATGCCTGACAATTTTCGGTGCCGGGCAATACACTTTTTTCAATCGTCACTACGCCGGTTGGCGTTTGGGCCAACGGTTGAACGACCGACGGTTCATCCTGCCATCCAATCTGTCGTTCAAGCAAGCGCCATTGTGGGCCACGATCCGCACAGAGTTGTACAACTTCACCTCCGACAACGGCATTGGTAAAAATCCATGTTCTGTTTTCAGGATCAGTAAACGACGCTAACGCGTAAGGCGCACTCTTTTCTGTCTCTATGTTGCTCGCCTTTTCAAGGAACGTGTCATAGGTATATCGCCAGACTTGTCCGTTCACGTCTGTCACCGCCACCAGCGCTGCCCCTTGCCACTGATAGCGAACAGCTCGGCCGACACGGTCAACCACTGCCACAAGGCGATCATCAACATAGTCGAGCGTTAACACCGTTTGCCCGTGACGATCATTAACCGCCACCAATTGGTTCGCCGCATTATGCACAAATGTCGCGGTAGCTAGAGCCCCTTGACCGTAAGCCACAATGAACCCATCGTGGTCGTAACGGATCCAATCGTCGTCACGGTTATGCCAAATAAACCCGTCGTCGGTTTGCTCGATATATTTATTGACGTCATAACGGTAGATGCGGCCAGCGGCTTGGCGATCTAAGCGGTAGGCATAACCGTTGCGCAGTAATACTGTTTTATCATGACCCGTC
This sequence comes from Photobacterium japonica, assembly GCF_050337005.1. NCBI lineage: Bacteria > Pseudomonadati > Pseudomonadota > Gammaproteobacteria > Vibrionales > Vibrionaceae > Photobacterium > Photobacterium japonica. The sequence goes on from NZ_JAKJSN010000020.1 coordinate 57,080, forward strand.
GTAGCTTGTTCTTTGCCCTTCGGTTTGCTCTGTTCGACCGTCCGTAAATCGCCATAGTGCAGATTGGCCCACTGCGCGTTAAACGCCCAGCGCCCTTGGCTGAATTCACGTTGCCAAGTGATGTAGCCCCCCATGACGGCGACGCGAAAATCTTCCACCCGTTGTTGCATCAACCCCGTGTTATACGCAGGCGCCTGCTCAATAACCGTGGTAGCAAAAGCCATTGTCGGTACAAGGTGGGTCGCTATGGCCAAGATCAGGCCGATCTTTTTTTTCATCATCATCCTACTACGCACTTACTCTGTCATCTTTCGGACTTAATACGAACTTCAACGGGCTTCATGTTAATCAGCCGCACCATTCCCACGCTGTTGACACGTTTCACCATCATTTCGGCAACCGGGCATACCGTTATTCTCTAACGGGTTGGGCAAATCTCCTCGCCGTGGCTCGTTGCCACCATGATTACCGAAGGTCGTACCATACCAGCCAAACGGAGTATCAAATGGCAACGTCGAGAACGGCATCTGCGCTGTCGCTGAATCGGATAGTGAATCCAATCTTGAACTCTGGAAATCACAGGTGCTGTTCATGGCGGGTGAGGTAATAAAGCACGCTTTAGCCTCGGCCTGTCGCGTTACCGACAAGGTGGACGTAAACCGGTATGTCCCCAACGTACAATGCGCATAGGTCGAACAACTCGACTCAGTACGCGGATCACCATGAGTGTTGCTATGACGGGTTTTCAAGCTAACCACACGATACGGGATTGTCACTTGCGCTTTTGGCGCTAATGACGAGGGAATAGCTGAAGGCAAAAACGAAAATTGCACATACTCATCCGAAGGCGGCAATGCCAACGACACGTTCTCGGCAGGCAATAAACCGTGATTGGTTAAGGTTAACTCGCCATACACCACATCCCCCGCTTGTAAGTCAGGTAACGCTATCGAACTCGGTGACATCACCACAACAGCGGCAGGCACATCGGTTTCGTGCGCCACATCAAACACGACTGGCGCTGGCTTCGACGCCGCATTGTCTTTTGATGGCGATGTTGATGTTGATGTGGATGATACCGTATTCGCCGCCCAACCCATTGATGTGGTTTGATAATCTAGAAACACGTCAAAATTCCTCACGATGCTTGGCGCGATATGGATCTCGCCCGATTTGTCATCGTGATGTGGCGCTGAAATGACGTACCGATATTGACCGTGCTGCATCTTCGGTAAAAAGATTTCACCCGCATCATCGGTCACCGCATCGTACTGCACCGACGGTAAATCCACATGCTGCAAGCGCACCAACGCATCGGCTTTACCCCGAATAATGTTGCCATTGGCATCTAGCGAGCCGCTATAAAGGTTATCGACCTTAAACTGCATCCCCCCCGTCTGTTGTGCGGAGACCAACGCAATGATCGGGATGTCTCTGACAGGGTAATTGTTACAGGTGACTCGCAACTTATAGTGATACACCCGCGGGCGCAGTTGATTTTGTGGTGACAACGTCACGCTAACACCGACTCGCTCTCCAGGGGCGATATCCCCCAGCGTCGAGGCGCCGTTCAGCGTGATCCAGCCGGATGCGGGCGAGTTATCTTGTGCCAACAATTGTACATTCACGTTCTTCATATCGCCGTGACCGTGATTTTCTAACTGCACAGTCTCACTCACTGTCCCCGAGGTGGTTACGCCGGTTTCTATTTGTGAGGGGGAATAAAACAGTGTCGGCGTTTTCTGCCCTAAGGTGTAGTCCAGCGTGACGGACGCCAATGCTTTATCGCCCGTCATGCTTGATCTCAGTTGTAAAGGCAACGTCCCGCGCTCTGCACTGTGCGCATTGGCGGTAAACTGGATCGGCAATGGCATTTCACTCAATCCTGCAACGTACGTCGGGGCCGGCGCGTTCAAGGTAATGCCCGTGGGTAATATGCCATCGACATGCCAATACACCCCGTCGTAATCCACATCAAGCGGATTACGCAGCGTCACAGCCACCTCGGCTGTTTCATTACGTGGTGTCAACAGCGAATACGCCGTCACATTCGGGTGCAGACGACTAATGTGGAAACCGCCCTGATCAGGCCGATCCGTGCTGGTAGGATGAATAATAGAAAAACGGTATCGCCCGCTTTCTTGCGCCGTCGGCTGATACTGATAACGGAACATGCCGTTAATATCCGATGCCAATGTCACGGTTTTCTCAAACCCATCAATATCGAACACCATTTGTAAGCTGGCATTGGGCACCCGTTCATGGGTATGGCTATCACGCACTTCACCTTCCAGCGTGATGGGCTGACCGCCATACGCGATCGTCGGGGTCACGGTATGCAGTTCGGCATAATACGCAGGCAACACGGTGGATACCGCTTGGCGGTGTGACATGCCCGCCAATTCAGCCCCCAGCGGTTCCTCTTGCGGACTATTCGCGGAAGGATGATAGAAAGGTCGATAGATAAGCGATGCAATGGCCACGTCCAATATCGCGTTATCCGGCGCGTTATCCGGCACACGCATGGCAACCCAAGGAGAAGTGAACGTGCTGTTCGCGGCAATGGTGATTGACGTTGTTGGCTGATCTGCCTTTGTCATTAAAGCCGCTGTCTGTGCCGTGTTCTGCAGTGAAGCCTTCACCAATGAAGCATCTGACCACGCTGTCGTGGTGAGCACATTGTCTTCACTGTCATACAGGCTAAATGTCACGGCATCTGCAACCGCTGCCGTGTCGAGGATGATCGGTAACGCAGAATCATTTTCCAACTGAAACCGCACTTGAGCCGTTTCACCACGCACAGTATTTTTACTGTCAAGGGTCAATACATAACGGCTGTCTGTAACGGCTTGTATAAAGGTACGCTGTATGTCGACGCGATCACCCCCTGACGGCTGAATCACTAACGAGACCGACACGTTTTCTGTCGCTTGCCAATCCGTATGCCCTACCACTGGGACTGTTACCGTCACTGGCGCATTGACCGTTGCAGTTGGCGCTTTCGCATTCGATGCCGTCACCGCAAACGGCACAGAGCGATACGTTTTCCCCGCCACCGTGACATGCAGTTGCGCATTCTCAATCTCAGCGTCACTCTGTACATCAAATGACAAAAGATTCATCACGCCGCGTTGTAAGCTTTTTGACCGTGGACCTTTTGTATCGGTGAGAGATATCGTCACATACGGCAGCGTCACGCCTCGGACTAGACTTTGCTGGCCGTTATCATCAAGGGCAACCAGCTGATACGTGCGCGCCTGACGTTCAAAACCCACGTCTGTATAGTGGTTTTGTGTTAGCGTCCGGGTGTTTAGCGGCGTCGTTTTATGCTCGGCCGCCAAACGCACCTCAAACCCTTCAATGGCATCATTTGGATGCTGCCAACGGATCACTGGAGCATCTTTATCGCGTTGCGTGATCACCACGTTATTAACCGGCAAAATCGGCGCATGAAAAAACACCGGTACAGACGGAGCTGATTCATTCCCCGCGGCATCTAACGCCGTCACCACATACACCGCGTTATCCACCAGCGGTGCACGGTCAACGATAGCCTGTGTATTCGTGATATGTCCGAGGGTACTGTCATAAGCAACATGCGTGATGAGAGCAGCGTCAGCCAAAGCGGTAAACTCATCACCCGCCTGACGGTACACTCGATAACGCGAGTCCATTTCGACGCCGTTGTCGGTCTCAGTATTCGGGACCCACTGCACATGCACGCCATCCGACTGTAACGTTGCTGTCAATGAATACGGGGCGTTTGGTGCTTGGCTGTCACTGTCGACGACCACTTCTTCACTGTGTTCGCTGACGATGCCACTTAGCGTATTCGATGACTGCACTTTTGATGACTGAGCTTGAGATGACCGAGCTTGAGACAAATCCGTACTCGGCTGACGCACACTGACCACCGCGTACACATAACGGCCATCGGCAGGCACGGTATCGGTAAACGCCACATGGTCTTCGGTTTGAGCCGACGCCGATACCTCAGCAATGCGCGTCATCGCTTCATCATTGATGCCGCGACGGTAAATCGCGTACCCTGCCGCCTGTTCAACCGGTTGCCACCCTAACGCCACTTGCCCCTTCGCTTGTGATGTCGCACTCACGATAGTGGGGATAGCCAAAGCGGGTAATTCGCCTTGGTAGACTTCTATCTCCGCAGGCTGCAAATACCCTGATTGCGTATTCCCCAATGTGTCCGTTGCTTGATATGTCAGACGTAATACGTCCACTTTCTCATACCCCAATGACGGTGGCAGAGTGTAAGACGCCAACCAACGTGTAGCCGATTGCTGTGCCAAGGAGGTAACGGGTAAGGCATCCCCCTTCGCGCGCTGCAATGCAAACACAGGTGGAATCCCCAAAGGTTCATTCATTTCAACCGCAAAACGAAGCACCGCAGGTTGGTCGGGATCATTTTTGATAGGGTTTGTTGTATAAAACTCGACGTCTTTCACTACAGGCCCTGCGGTATCTATCTGTACATGGGCGGATTCTGGGGCAACGTCAGTGCCCCGATTTCCAACCTGATCGCGAGCAGAAAACAAGACGTTCGCTTCGCCGACGGCATCCCCTGCATGGTATCCCTCAGGAATGACCAACTCGCCGACAAATTCATCGGCATCTATCGTATCAACAGGCGATAACACCACTCCCAACGGACTTTTGCCTTCCGCCTGGATGGCAAGATACGGGATTGTCGCAACCGGTTCATTCAATAACAGCGTCACCTTGACGCGTCCAGGCCCCAACAACGGCGGCGTTAGATCAGGCGTTGACATACCGTCATACAGCTTAGGCAGATCACGAACAGGCTCAAACAGTACCGCCTGCGCCATCGGCAACGTGCGATCAGAGACCGCAACCACTTGCGAGGACAGTTCGCCTTGACGGCCATCCATCGATACTGGCTCTACGCGGTAATAGTAATGCCCATCCAGAGGAGGCACGTCATCAAATACCGATTGAGTGATTGGGTAGGTATTCAATTTTTCGGCGGTGTCTGCATCCGTAAATGGCTGTGCACTGCGATACAGATTATACGTCACCGTTTTACGGCCACTGTAGGGCTGCCATTGCAGCGCGATACGCCCTTTCGGGTGCGCCGTGGCAACAACGCCCGTCGGTTGTGGCGGAATATTGGGGTCGAGCACAATCCCCACCGATGATGACGGCTCACTTTTCCCCGCCCGATTTTTCGCGTAGGCCACGACCGTATTCAGGCCATTGGTCAGCGCAACGGTCAATCTGGATTGCCCTCGCGCATCGGCTTTTTGCCATGGCAATGCTTCGCCATTCACCACCAACTGAACCGCTTGATGGGCATGCGCCGCCACCACCACCGAAGACATTGGATGGCGGGTATGCTCACTCGGCGGCGGACTGATGATTGCTGGCGCATCCGGAACGTTTTTCAACACATGCAACGGATACGTGAGCGTCGTCGTATTATCCAGACTATCTTGTGCTATCACGGTCAGGGCATATTCCCCGTCCTCGAGCTTATCAACCACTAAGGGACGTTCGAAATCCGACGCTGGTTGAAACGCCTGACCCAACGAGTGTTCACTCAAACGCTTATCCGAATCGTGGTTCAAGCGGCTACTCAACCGATAATTGACCACCGATACGCCGCTGGGATCATTCACCTCCACAGTCAATCGCCCATCGGCCACCACGTTGTTGTCCAGCGCTGTCAGCGGGATCCCATCCAAAAACACGTCCGTAATCTCCGGGCCTTGCTGATCCACCTGCGGTATCACTGCCACACTTTGTACAGCGGGGTTTTCCAGCCCCATGCTGTTCACCACGCTCACCCCGATATGGTAAGTGCGATCATTGGTCAGCCCCATCAGCACCGCTTGGCGCGCATCGCTATTCACCGTCAAGTACGGTGCTACATCGTCAACCGATGCAAATGGCGAGTCGGAAACGTAGACCTTATAGGCCGAGACAAATTGATAAGGGCTGGATGGCTGCCAGTGCAACAACGCTTGTCTGTCCAGCGCCATCACATTGACTGCGCTTGGGTTCACCAATAATGACACGGTTGATACCGAGCTCGATTCGCCTTCGTTGCCCACGGGATTTATGGGGGTCACCGTAATGGTGTAACGCGCAGCAGGCACCAAAGGAGAAAACGTAAAGGTGTCCACATCCCGCGCCAACGCAATCGGCGCTTGCTGGTTGATCGTGACATGATAGCCCGCCAGATCCGCCGCGTGCTGCGCATTCGGTTTTTGCCATGACACGGTTAAATTATTCGCACTGACATGGGTGATTTTGAGCGCTTGCACTTTATCCGGTAGTACATTGTTAGGATGGAAAATCGACTGTGAGCGTTTGGTCATACCGCGATTGGCAGACTCTGACGGTATATCCACACCGGCATCTTGTGCACTGGCAACATTTTGCACACTGAACAAACTGCCCACGGCAAACAAGATACAAACATGTCTTCGCATTCACTCACGTTCCATTTTAGCGATGTAGAGACACGATTATAATACAGAGGCATTGTGTAAATGATTCCGTATTATCAGACACTTAGAGGCATGACGAAAGAATGGAAAAAATGACGCCATACTTGCATCATTTACTGGAAACACGTCACGAAACAGACATTTTCTCACTGACACCTGTGTCGATGCTGAGCATGATCTCATTGTTTAGAGGACTGTTTTGCATTCTGGATATCCCGGACAATTACATTGCCCGCCTCGATCAATCGTTAATATCACTGCTAATCTTTCAAGACAACGCAAATTAATTGCACCTCTATCAATAACTAACGACCGTCTGTGATTTATCTATGATTGTGCCCTATCTTTTTTTAGCCAGTATTGTTGTCTTAATTGCAGGATGCCAGAACATTTCTGCTCACATCGAACAGCCAGAGGCAACGGATCCGCCTGATCTGACCGAGGAACAGGCGCTCGCCAGCGCGCACACCTTATCGGTAGACACGCTGAATCACCGCTGCCCCATTTCCAGTGAGTTGTTTGAAGGCAGCTATATTGCCACGGGGGAAAATGAAACCCGGGCACAATCCGCTTCGCGTTCAGTACCCCTCATCACAAACGCAGAGACCCCGCCTGTCGACACCTCCGGCATCACGTCAAAACAAGCACAAACCACTCAATCAACTAAAGCGATTCAAGCTATCCCCCCCCCATGGCCACACGAAGTCCTCCCCCCTGCGCTACCACAGGAAGCCCCAGAAATCTGGGAGGTACTGAGCAGCCAATTCAGCATGAATGTACCGAATAATCGCCGTATCAATCAGCATAAACGGTGGTTTATCAACAACCCCTATCACATTGAAACCGTAACAGCCCGGGCTGAACCGTTTTTGTATTACCTGTATCAGCAAGTGAAGGCGCGAGACCTTCCTATCGAACTGGCCTTACTGCCGTTTATTGAAAGCAGTTTCGATCAGTTTGCCCATTCCCATAAAGGCGCTGCCGGTTTATGGCAAATCACCGCGCCGACCGGCCGTACGTTTGGTTTAACCATTACTTCCGGCTATGACGGCCGCCGCGATATTGTGGCATCCACCCAAGCCGCGCTGGATTTACTGGAATATTTATACGAGAGATTTGATAAAAATTGGCTCCATGCCATTGCGGCCTACAATACCGGCGGGGCAAGAGTCAGAAATGCCATCAAGAAAAACCGCGCCGCAGGGAAATCTACCGATTTTTGGGCATTAAAACTGCCGAGAGAAACCCGCCATTATGTCCCGAAATTATTAGCCATGGCGGAACTCGTCAAACAACGCCAGCAATACCCTTTAACGTTTGCCAGCATTAAAGCGGAACCCCAAGTGGAAGAAGTAGTGATTCAGAAACGCATTCGATTAAAACATTTGGCGGGTTATGCCGGTATGTCGAGTAAAACGCTTTACCATCTCAACCCGGGATATACGGGGGGATATACGATGAAGAAAACAGAAAATACGATTTTACTGCCGGTCGCCCACCGCACAACGTTTTATGATAATGAGAAATCGAAAAAAGTCACCAAGCAGTCTTTTGTGGTATACGACATACAAGCGGGTGATTCACTTAATCAACTGGCAAGGTTGAACAACACCTCTGTCGATATGATCAAACAAGTGAACCACCTGTCGCATTCTTTCATTGTTGCGGGTCAAACTATCCTGATCCCCGAATAGCGATTATTCTGCGGTTGCATTGAAAAAGGTTTCTTGAACAACGGGTTGAGCGTCTTGTTTCTGCTGGATCGATAAGGCGTTCATCGCTTGTTTTTCTAATGACGTTAACACTTCAAGATCAGAGTCATTATGCGATAGTGACAATCCGAGCAAGATGCCAGAAAGTAAACACACTGGAGCAATTAAACTGCGGATCACCATAATACATGACATCGCTGCGACAGAAATCAGCGTGGCCATATAAATATTGCCGTCTATGTCAGAATAGAATGCAACATACAGCGCCRAGCATTGCAGCAAAACGCCAAACATTAATAAAAGTAATTTCATCACCACCACCACTGAACGTATTTTCTTTTAGTATAGGAAAAATATTTTTAAATATATCGTGGATTTAACCCTAGCCTGTAAATCCTACCTTCRGGTGACAACTATTCAACGCATCCCTTCCTTTTCTGCCATGTGCGCTGGTAATCTAATATGAACATTTCACTACTAACATAAAAAAAAGGGGTGCCATCACGTTTTTGGAATCTAAAATATGAGAAATTTGAACTACACTTTAATTTAGTAAATTTAACGATTCCGTCATCACTCTGTCATAAAAAGGACGTCTATGCAGCATCAAGAAATGATCAACCCTACCCACGCCGGCATTATCACACGTACTGCCTTGATCGGTTTTGTCTTCATGCTCTTTGGTATGGTCTTCATGTAACATGCGTTCATGTTGATTAGCTAGAAAGCAGATAATAACGAGTCTTTCATTGTGTCTTGTTTCCTCTTATCCCAAACGTAAAAAAGGCATGAATCAATCATGCCTTTTTTTGTCACACCCCGTTTTTTATCACATCCAGTTTTTCACGCCCCGGTGCCGCCTGTCTGGGTTATTCCACTAACAGATACTTTCTAACTCCAGCGTCAGTTTACTGCCTGACGAGGCTTTTTCTGGGAGGAAAATCGTAAAGGTTGCCCCTTCATCTTGTGTCGAGGTCACCGAGATTTCCCCACCAATGCCGGTGATGATCCCTTGGCTCACTGATAACCCCAGCCCTGTACCACTTCGACGCGTGGTAAAGAAAGGGTCAAAGATGCGCTGTATATTTTCAGCAGGGATCCCACAACCATGGTCAGCAATAATAACTTTTGCCCCAATAGCTTGCCCGTCATTATCCAACCAGTCTTCGGTTTTCACCTCAAGCACGCCGGCATCATCCATGGCATGCACCCCATTCATCTGCAAATTCACCAAGACCTGCAGAAGCTGGTGGCGATTCACTTCCACACAACAGCGTGCATTTAACTCAGCATGAATTTCAACATCCATTTTCTTCGTGCCGGTGCGCACTAGGGTCAGGCTTTCTTCCACCAGCGGGTTCAGGTGCTGCCACGTGACTTCATCTTGCACGCCACCTTGACGGCTATATTGCAACAAACTGCGGGTAATATTGCGAATACGGTCGATCTGTTCATGAATGGCGTCCAACTCTTCACGTACACGTTCCGTTTCGTCACCGAGTTCAAACTGCAGTAGCTCCACGTTACCCAGAATCACCGCCGTCGGGTTGTTAATTTCATGAGCAATACCCGCCGTTAGCTCGCCCAATGCAGCCAGCTTTTCGCTACTGACAAGGCGAGTTCGTGCCTGATTCAGCAACTTAATGTGCTGTTCTAACTCATGAGTTTTCTCATGCAGACTCAGCGTACGGTCCCTGACCTTGTCTTCCAATTCCAGTGAGGCGAGCTTGATCGCTTCATTGCGCTGATGCAGCTGATCCAACATGGTATCGAATTGTCGGCCGAGTATTTGTAACTCATGGCCGTCCGTTAAGTTCATACACCCAATACGGCGATCTAACCCGAGCTGCACGGCAGAAACGACTTGGTGCATCTTTTCGATGGGCCGGAACAAATCACGTGCACCGCGGTACACAATGACGCCGGAAAGCAATAACACCGCGACAATGCCAAAACCCAGCTCAACAATGTTGGTGAGGTAGATTTTGATCATCGGCCATTCCAGATAACCGGTGTACAGCATACCGATGATCTCGCCGTCTTTGTTTTTGAGCGGTTCATACGCCGATACATACCAATCGTCATACACGAAAGCGCGATCCACCCAATGCTCGCCCCGCACTAACACCGCATCATTCACATCTTGCGATACGCGGGTACCAATAGCACGGCCATTCAAGCGTTTGCTGTCCAACGGCACATTGGTACTGACACGAATGTCATTCATGAACAAAGTGACGGTGCCAATACTGCCTGCTGGCAAGGTATCAGACGCATAAACAAGATCACGGATCCTGTCCACCAGCGATGTGCTGTTATTGAGCAACATGCCGCCATCAACAATCCATTGCAATTGCCCTTGCTTGTTGAAGATCGGGATCAAGCTACGACTGATCAAGCCTTGCGACACAATCCCTTTTTCATTCAACAACGGGATCTGCGCTCTGGCAGGCAAATCGGGATTCAAGGTCGCCAGCTGATAAGCTTCTAGGGTCTGGAAGAACGTCTGCTCTTTGCCTGCCATCAACAGTTGGCGATTTTCTTTCGAGAATGCACCAAGTTCAGACGCCGGATGGATAACAACAAAGTCCAGATCATAATGCCCGGTTTGCTGTTTCACCCAATCGATCAGATCCCCTTCATGCTTGCGCATCGTATGCTGAAAATCATACGACTCGGTTAGCGCCATTAACCGCATGCGCTGCTCGCGTTGCAGCAACTCCATACTGTGATGCGCCACGGCCAAATCTGCCCGTACATTCATCAGGGCACTTTGCCAGGTGTACATCACCGTCCAATACATGGTCAGTGCAATCAACGCCAACAAGGTAATGATGATCGGCGTAGAAGTCAGGATAAGCAGGCGATAACGTACCATAGTACGCAAGCGTCGGATCCACATTGCAATAAACGGCTTCACGGCTTAATCCTGCTCCGTGGATAACACGGCTTCATCGGCCCAGTCTTTGTACTTACGCTCTAACGTTTTACGTGCCACGCCCAATTGACGCGCCGCCGCCGACTTATTGCCTTGGTGTGAATCCACCACTTGCATGATGTGCGCTTTTTCCACATCTTTCAGCGCCCAGTCACTCGGGTAACAATAGGTTTCCGCGTCACTATCCTGATCATGGCACTTACAAGGACGTTTACCGTCATCACCAAGCACGGAGTCACCGTGTAATGCGTCCTCATGGTCATGCCCATGATCGTCAGCGTCGAGGTGTTCGCGGGAATCCGCGCTATTGCTGCCTACGGGACGCAGTACCGCTTTATCCCCCGCTAATTCATGCCAATACTCGGCCGGCGGTTTACCTAACAGCAAACAACGTTCCATCATATTACGCAGTTCACGAATGTTACCCGGCCAGTCATAGGCTTGCATGGCCTGAATGTCTTCATGGGTCCAACTCACAGGCTTAGAGCCTAAATCTTTGGCTAATTGTTGGGTAAAATGGTGGGCCAAAGCAGGAATGTCTTCTAAACGTTCACGCAATGACGGTAATTCGATGGTCAACACATTCAAGCGGTAATACAGATCGCGACGGAAACGGCCTTCTTCCACTTCCTGTTTCAAGTTACGGTTAGTCGCCGCCACAATGCGTACATCCACCTGCACTTCGCGTTCTGCGCCCACTGGACGAATGGCCTTTTGCTCTAGCGCTCGTAATAACGACGATTGCATCGACAATGGCATTTCTCCAATTTCATCTAAAAATAACGTGCCATTATTAGCGACGCGGAACAGGCCTTCTCGGCCTTTCTTCGCACCGGTAAACGCACCTGAGACGTGACCAAACAATTCACTTTCTAATAAATCAGGCGCAATCGCCCCACAGTTGAGCGGCACAAACGGCCCACTGCGCTGGCTAAGTTGGTGCAGTGCACGGGCGACCAACTCTTTACCGGTGCCGGACTCGCCTTCCACCAACACGGCGGCGACGGATGGCGCTAACTGACCGATCAATTTTTTCATCGACAAGGTGCTTTGCGCATCACCAATAATGTCGACCGGATACGAACGCTCAACATCACGCTGCAGGGCAAAGTTCTGGCGTTCAACCATACGACGTTCAATACAACGCTGCACAGACTGCATCATCTGCTCGAGGTTAAACGGTTTGAGGATAAAATCAGACGCCCCAGCACGTAGCGCTTGGATTGCAGTGTCTAGATCGGCATACCCCGTCATGAAAATCACGTCGCTGCGACGCGTTGACGGATCAAACGCTTCATGCCATTCAATGCCAGAACGGCCCGGCAGATTGATATCCACAATCAATAGATCAAAGTGGCAACGCTTACGTAATTCTTCTGCTTCTTCAATACTGCCTGCCACATCCACTTGGGCAAACTGCTTACTTAAGGCTTTTTTTAAGATGGCGCGCATCCCTGGCTCGTCATCGACGACCAGTACCGAGACCGCAGACCATGTCATTGCCGCATTATCAGACATAAATATGTATTTTAACTATGGTTATGTGTGGGACATTTTGTCTCACAGCGATGACTTATGTCAAAGGTGTTTAATTATGTTTTGTTACCCCACCTAGCAATAAGCCAATAAAGCATTTAAAATCATTGCATTACAGAAATAAAAAGCGACCCTTCATTAAAAATGCCAAATTGGCATCCGAATTGCTTAAGGCACGGTATCTCAACGTTGTGTGTTTTGCCTTCATCGACACAGCGTTAACTGTAAATTCGTGTATCAATCAAATGACGCTATGTCAGGAAGACCTATGAAATTACTTAAATCAACACTCGTTATTATCGCGTTTTTGTCCACAAGTGCCGTTCAAGCCGCGCAAGACATGACTATTCGCTTGGCGACCACTACCAGTACCTACCATTCTGGCCTGTTGGATTACTTGTTGCCTGAATTCAAAAAAGACACCGGCTACGATGTCGAAGTGCTCGCGGCAGGTACCGGTAAGTCACTGCGTATGGGACAAAACGGCGATGTCGATTTGGTGATGACCCATGCCCCTAAAGCGGAAGCAACGTTCGTTGAAGAAGGTTACGGTGTACTTCCACGTAAGCTCATGCATAATGACTTCGTGTTGGTCGGCCCAAAAGCGGATCCTGCACACATCAGTGGCATGAACGACGTTGCAGCGGCACTGAAAACCCTTGCTAACGACAATGAAACGTTTGTGTCTCGTGGCGATGATTCAGGCACCCATAAAAAAGAATTGAACCTGTGGGCGCAATCTAAAATGGAACCTAACTTCGGCGGTTACAAAGCCGTGGGTCAAGGCATGGGTCCAACACTGAACATGGCGTCTGAACTGCAAGGCTACACCATCACTGACCGTGGTACGTGGTTGGCTTACCAGAATAAACTTGACCTTAAAGTGGTGCTTCAAGGCGATCCTCGTCTGTTCAATCCTTACCAGGTGATCTTGGTGAACCCAAGCCGTTACCCGGATATTAACTACCAAGGCGCGAAATCATTCAGCGATTGGTTGGTGAACACGAAAGCACAAACGCTAATCAACAACTACAAGCGACATGGCGAACAGCTATTCGTTGCGGATGCTATTTCTCAATAAATGGATATATGGCAAACCACACACCAGGCGATCCAACTGCTGTTAAGCGGGGATGCGTCCCTTTGGGGGATCGTCGGTGTTTCATTTTCTGTCTCACTGCTGGCGATTGGCATTGTGCTATTGCCAGCCATGTTGATGGGATTCGCCCTCGCCTACGGGACCTTCCCGGGGCGTTGGCTGATCTTGTCGTTAATGAATACCTTCCAGTCGATTCCGACCGTGGTGATTGGCCTACTGCTGTATATGCTACTCTCGCGCGCCGGCCCATTGGGTGACTGGAAAATGCTCTTTACCCAGCAAGCGATGATTTTAGGGCAAATTCTGATTTGTTTCCCACTGCTGGTTTCCATGATGCATGCGGCGTTTCAAAACAGTGACCGCCGGGCATGGGAAACCGCCTTAACGCTCGGCGCCAGCTTACCGCAAGCCTTTATCAGCTTGATGTGGGAATGCCGCTTCCCGTTACTGGCCGCGATCATTGCCGCGTTTAGCCGTGTGATCACCGAAGTGGGTTGTTCGATGATGGTGGGGGGAAACATTTTGAATTCTACCCGTAATATCCCCACCGCCATTGCGCTGGAAAGCTCAAAAGGCGCCTTTGCGCAAGGTGTCGCACTCGGAATGGTGTTACTGATTTTGGCGTTAGGACTAAACTTTTTCTTATCTGTGGCGCGTGGCAAAGCCCACCTGCGAACAAACTAAGCCGGAGATATTGATGACACAGCTCTCGATTCAGGCGCATGACCTGTCAGTAAGATTCAAGGATCGGCTACTGTTTCATGTTCCTAAGCTTATTCTTGGACCACAGGATGCGGTCTACCTGACCGGAGATAACGGCGTCGGCAAAACCACGCTGTTAAAAGTGTTGAGCGGATTACAGAAACCCACGACCGGCTCGATCAACTTGGCGCAACACTCGTTGCTACGACGAATGTTCTGCGCGCAAAGTAACAGCGGCGTGGTGTATATGCACCAAACACCGTACATGTTTGACGGCAGCATTCTGGATAATGTCTGTTATGGCTTAAAATTCAGCGTAACGAACCGCCGTCACCGTCGAACAGAAGCCATTAATGCCTTACGTATGGTAGGGTTAGAGACCTTGGCCGATGAACACATCTCCGTGTTGTCGGGCGGGGAACGGCAACGTGTGGCAATGGCACGTGCATGGGTGTTAAAACCCGGCGTACTGTTGATGGATGAATCCAGCGCCAGCTTGGATCCGGAATCCATCGAGCGGTTAGTGGTACTGAGCAAAGACTTGATTGAGCGTGGCACCAGCTTGGTGATCACCAGCCATCAAAAAAACGCCCTGACCGATCTCTGCCGTCGTCAATGGACGATTGCCGATTCAAAACTTATTGAACGCGCTGAACTGCAATTGGTAGACGAGGACAAAAATACCTATGCCTATGCCTGAAAATACACACTGGGTGATCTTAGCGGGCGGACAAGCCAGCCGTATGGGTGGCAATGACAAAGGGTTAGTTGAATTAGCGGGACGTGCCATGGTTGAGCACGTGATGGCGACGTTGAAGCCACAAACCGCCGCGATCACGATTAACGCAAACCGTAATCAAGATACCTACCGCCAGTATGGCGATGTGTTTGGCGATCATATTGCAAATTACCCGGGGCCGTTAGGCGGCATGCATGCCGCCCTTCACCATCTGTCTGATGAATGGATCGGCTTTGTGCCGTGTGATTGCCCGCAACTGCCGGAGGATCTGGTCGCCCGCATGAGTGCGGCATGCGACAGCAACACCGACATTGCCGTTGCCCACGATGGCGAACATATTCAACCTGTCGTCACACTGGTTAACCGCCGCATTTTGCCTCAGTTAGAGGCCTTTCTTGCCAATGGTGACCGTAAAATTATCCTGCTGTATAAGCAGTGCACGATGGTCACCGTCGACTTTAGCGACCAACCTAACGCGTTCGTTAATCTGAATACGCCAGAAGAACTCAAACAATTCGGACAAGATTTATGAGCCAGATTAAAGCGTCTCTTCCCCTGCTGGGGTTTGCTGCATGGAGCGGTACCGGCAAAACCACCCTATTAGAAGCCATGCTGCCACACCTTGTGGCGCGTGGCATTCGTGTCGCCGTGATCAAACACGCCCACCACAATTTTGATATCGACCAAGAAGGCAAAGACAGCTACCGCCTGCGTAAAGCCGGTGCGGGTCAAATGCTAATCTCTTCTCGTTACCGTCAAGCCTTAGTGACCGAAACCCCCGACGAAGAGGCTACCCTGCCCCAACTGATCGCAAAGCTGGATCAAACCGCATTGGATTTGATTCTGGTCGAAGGCTTTAAAAAATGCGATTTTCCAAAAATTGAACTATACCGTGAAGAAATCGGTAAACCTTGGCTGCACCCTGACGACAGCAACATCGTCGCGGTTGCCGCGAACGTCCCGGCCCCGACCGATCTGCCACAGCTCGACATCAACAACCTTGACCAGTTAACCGATTTTGTTGTGAACCTTGCCAAGCAAGAAGCTACTGAAACGTTGAGCTGTAGTGATATCGACGCATCAGGCATGCTGTCTGTAGCAGAAGGCCGCGCAAAAATACTGACCCAGATTGTCCCACCGACAACCCAGATTGATGTCGACCTGAAAGACGCATTGGGACAAATTGTCGCATCAGACATTCTGTCGCCAGTGAATGTGCCGCAGCACACCAATTCAGCAATGGACGGCTATGCGATTCGTGGTGATGACATCGGCCGTGACAGCTACCAGGTTGTCGCGCACATTATGGCCGGTCACAGCTATGATAAGCCATTAGCCGAAGGGGGAGCGGTTCGCATCATGACCGGTGCGCCCGTACCGCAACATGCTGATACCGTGATCATGCGTGAACAAGCACAACAAGACGGTGACAGCGTCACGTTTGATGTGGCGATGGGCGCGATTAAACGCGGCCAGAACGTTCGTCAAGCCGGTGAAGATTTGGCATTAGGCCAAGCTGCCGTTGCTGAAGGCACACAAATTACGGCGCCAGAGCTGGGCATGATCGCCTCACTCGGTTTACACCGTGTCGAGATTCGCCCACAAGTCCGTGTTGCCATTTTCTCAACCGGTGATGAAGTGCAACACCCGGGTGACGCACAAAAACCCAACTGCATTTATGATGCAAATCGCTACACCCTGCATGCGATGCTGACCAAGCTTGGCTGCGAGGTTATCGACTTGGGTATCATTGAAGACAGCGAAGCCGCATTGGAAGCCACGCTAACGGCTGCCAGTGAACAAGCCGATGTGATTTTGTCATCCGGTGGTGTCTCTGTCGGTGATGCGGATTACATCAAGACGATTTTGGATAAGTTGGGTCAGATCAACTTCTGGCGCATCAATATGCGCCCAGGTCGCCCACTGGCGTTTGGTCAGATTCAAAACACGCCGTTCTTTGGTTTACCGGGTAACCCTGTCGCCGTCATGGTGGCCTTCCTGCAATTTGTTGAGCCAGCCATTCGCAAACTACAAGGCATGGTTAACTGGGAAGCGCCTTACTTTATGGCCACCGCCACTGAAACGCTACGTTCACGTCCGGGACGTACCGAATACAGCCGTGGTACATTCAGTATTGATGCCAATGGGCGTTTAACCGTGTGTAGCACCGGCGGACAAGGTTCCGGTATTCTACGTTCAATGAGTGAAGCAAACTGCTTGATTGAAATTTTACCTGAACAGCCTGAAGTGGCTATTGGTGAAAAAGTGCGCGTGATCCCGCTGGTAAACCGCCTGTAAACCATACTTATACACAACGCCGATAAGCACACTCGCCTTCTGCGATTCACGCCGACCACCAAACAAGGTTCAAGGTCGGCGTTTTAATGGCCAACCGGTTTTTAGCGTCCAAACGCAAAAAAGCACCGGTTCTGGTACTCCGAAAGGAAACCAAAACAAGTGCTTTCATCAATTCTATCCTCGCGCCTCAGGGGCTACGCATAATTTAGCACTCAGCAAGCAACCTTCAACTCACGTTTTACCGTCAGCGTCGCGCCACTTACCGAGTGCCTGTTTTTTATACGCAGCTTCCTTGCTGCTTTATTTGTCCTGAGCTTCTACACGTCTAGAAGAAGGTGGGCTGTCAGGTTTTCAGTGTGAAAACCGAACGGCAATATTCTACTCAGATAAAGCAACACTCGCCTTGTGTCCAGTAAGGACACCTTGCTGTCTGTCATCTACGGTGCATGATGGTCATTATTGTCGTTTTATTCATTATGAACACATACCGTATTTGACCAATATTACAAAAAGTTACACTCGATTTCAGCAAATAAAATGTAGATTACATTGATAACTCAAACTTCAATGTGTTTAATCAACATTTAATGCGTCAAATAAATCACAAAACGTCAAATTCCTACCGAAATCATAACCAAATTGGTCAAATCACCCGCCCTCGCCGATTTAGCGCGCCATTTTTAATCGATTTGCGCTATGATGCTCCCTTTACCGTTCCTGTCGGCACGATCCACTGGCTAGACCATTTACGATGATCGAATCATGTAGAATAGCTGACAGTTTGATTAATCCACTGACAGTAGTGAAGCATGTTTCTAGAATCTTATTACGCCGAACAGAATGGTGAATTTTCTTTCACACGTGAGCAAGCGAGTCATTTTGCAAAAAAAATCGCTGGCGATTTCAATCCCATTCATGACGAAGACAACAAGCGCTTCTGTGTCCCTGGCGATCTACTCTTCTCTGTTGTGCTCGCAAAAGCAGGGATCAGTGAAAAGATGCGATTTGAATTCGCAGGCATGATCAGTGACAACATGTTGCTGAAAGCGGCACACAGCTGTTTCAACGACTTTGCTGTGGTCGACCGCAATGGCAAAGAATACCTGCATGTCACGCGTGAAGGCAGCATTAACACCAATGCCGCCCTGATTGAGCAAGTGACAAAAAGCTACGTACAATTTTCAGGCATGAATTTTCCGCACATCATGGTGCCATTGATGCAAGAAAAAAACATCATGATCAACCCAACACGTCCGTTGGTGATTTATGAAAGCATGGAAATTGACTTCACCCGCTTGGATCTTACTGCGCCCACGGTAGAACTGACCAAGTCAGAGATGGACGTTGACGGTAAACGCGGCAGTGTAACGTTACATTTCTGCTTTATGGAAAACGGGGAAGTGGTCGGTACAGGCCGTAAACGCATGCTAATGAGTGGGTTGAAGCCCTACTGCCAAGATGACATTGATGATTTGGTGAGTCGCTTTAACCAACGTAAAGTCGACTTCTCGGTAAAGCAAATGGCGTAATACGCCCTTTCGCTGAATACAAAAAAATCCCTATCTCGCGATAGGGATTTTTTTATTTACGTCTTAAAAATCGAACTGCACATACACGGTGTTGTAGTTACTGCCACCTTTGATACGACCAAACTGAGAGGCACTCTCGAAGATCGCCGACCGGTGATGTAAACTGTACCCCACCCACACGTTATTCAGTGACTTTTCATTGACTAAATCACCCACATTCACATCCACAGACAAATCGAGGAAGTTGAGCAACTTACTGGGCTCATACCCTTTTTCGTCCATCTCTGTTTGTTCAATATAGGTAATATCGCGGCTATAGGACAGCCCTTCAGCCACCCCGACACGCCATGTGAACGGCCAGTTCAGGGTATAATAGGCCTTAATCGCGACCACGAACTCTTGCGTACTGCTTTGCACCTCAGAGTGCCAATGCCACACCACACCCGGTGTCAGGTAAATGTCCAGCGGTACACCAAACAATTCGTCCGTCAGCGGGTGCCCATAAAAGAAAGACGTCAGCTGATTATTGTACGGGTCTTTGACTCGGTTACCGGCAAAGATATCACCGATGTTAGACGGTGTACCCCAGCCGTGCGCGAGACGGAAATACGGTTGCGTATTGATTTCTGGTTTTCTTGGTCGACTGCGATCATTAAAGAACCCGACCCCCAGAAATAGCTCCCCTTGCCAGTCTTCACTGACCATCTGCGCATCTCTGACCCCTTGACCAAAATGCCGCACAAACGCACCACCGACTAAATGTAACTGGGACGTGACGTGGTAACTGCCACCCACACCGGCTTTGATGTCGATCCCCGCATCAATGGGTTCAAGGTTCAGCCCGTAGTAATAACTGTTATAGCGTTCGCTTTTTACTATGGCACTGACCTCTGGCAATACGCGCCAGTTGTCAAACATCAAATCCGCACCAAGTGTCGCCTGTCCACTGAAACGTCCATCGGGGTCATTCAGCACATCAAACTGCGCGTAATAATCATCCCATGAATATTTAACTTGAAGGCCTAAGTCCGTGGTATCCCCGCCAATTTGGTTTTGAAATGAAGATGGGATATCAATAAAATGCATCCGCAATAATGCATTTAATTCCCAGTTATCTTTGCGGAAAAGGCACATCCCCCCTTCCGTGCCGTTCAAAAAGAACCGCTCACCTTTATAAAACATCATCGGCACAAACGTGGACACCGTACTGTCTTCCACCACCGATTTCGTCGCATAGGGGATCGTCGCGCCCCGAATGACGCCTGCAATACCCCATAATGCTTCGCTGTCTCGCTCTGCACGTAATGTATAAGGCGATACAGCCTGTGGCGTATCCACGCTATCGTCAGCGTCTGCAGCCCAGATAGGGGGATTTACCAGCAGTGGCGCACAGCCGACTAACCAACCTAAATGCTTAAACAAACCTACTCCCTACGGCTTGGCGACACACCATCAAAAAACGTACGTATGTCTTTATATTTGCGGATTATTTTAATCTATTTACGGCGCTATGTAAGTTTTTCATGCACAAAAAAAGCCCGATAAAAATCGGGCTTTAGTAAACAGTGGCGAAATTAATGGTGAGAAGCGATTTCTGCTTTCTTCAGATCTTTAACGCTCTTGCTTACTTCGCGGCGCTCTTTTGATAGCTCAGCACTGATGATGATGTGATCATCAACACGATCTTCGTAATCGCCTTTCATGTTTTCAACGATTTCAAGAATTTGATCGTGTGTCATGTCTGCCTTGATGTAATCAAGTAGGTTTTCAAGCAATTCAACACGCTTACGGTTATCGCGAATTTTACGATCGTTATCCAGGATCTCACGCTTTAGCTTATTCTTACGACGTGTTTGACGAACTAGCTCTAGGATATTATTCATTCTTTTTCCTTTTATGAATCTAAAAAACCTAACTCATCCCGTTATAACAGAAATCTTTGTTGCTACTCAAGTCACATTTTAACCATTCAAAAAAGATCATTCATTACTTTGATGTAGTGCAGAAACCCGCACACTAATCGTGGACGAAAAAGAAGCGTTATACCTCTCAGGCTGCCCCTGCGATTGACCACCCAATGATCCCCGTTCATACGCATTCCATGGGATATCAAGGATATAAACCGCGTTCGCTCAATAAACTTTCTGCCCGTTGTGTACCTGTCGAACGGTTTGCTGTGAATTCCTCCACATTTTTCTAACAAAAGTATTTGCAAATGGCATCATCCTGCCTAATCTTGTGGAAGACCAATAGTGTTTGGCAATACGCAACACTGAGCAAGAATCGCTTCATCTGGCCATACTTTTTGCAAGTTACACTGGAACTAGAGGGATTCAATTGTTACCAATGATGCAGTTAAATAGTATTGGCAATATGTACAGATGTAAGTAATTCAGGAGACAACATGTCTAAAGCAACTGGTACCGTTAAGTGGTTTAACGAAGAAAAAGGTTTTGGTTTTATCACACAGGACAACGGCGGTGCTGACGTATTCGTTCATTTCCGTGCTATCACGGGTGACGGCTTCAAAACACTGGCTGAAGGCCAGAAAGTAAGCTACGAAACTGAGCAAGGCCCAAAAGGTCTTCAAGCAGCGAACGTAGAAAAAGTCTAAATCCTCGATTTAGGTTGAGCAAAAGGGCTGTTACAGCCCTTTTTTACTTTCCACCGTTTAGCCGCAATTCCTCACCCTGCTCCGACCTCTTTTCCCGCATTTTCCCCACACCGCTAACAATCTGTATATTCACGCATATATCTGCAAATGCCTGCTATCTTGGTCACACTTTGCTAGTTAAACACCTAAACTCACGACTATTTACTTGCCTCTACCCTTTTCGTGTGGCCTAATACTCCTCGGCCTGTAATGCAGACCTATTTATGCCACAAATTGAAATAGAAAACTTCGTTCCACCGCTTCAACCAGCGACCGACCTGAAGATCTCAACATTCTTTTGTCCATAAGTAATACATTATGATGGCTTAAGTGCGCTCTCTAAGCGCGAAACAATTTATTTTATTCAGGAGACATAACATGTCTAAAGCAACTGGTATCGTTAAGTGGTTCAACGACGAGAAAGGCTTCGGCTTCATCACTCAAGACAACGGCGGCGCTGACGTATTCGTTCACTTCCGTGCTATCTCTGGCGAAGGCTTCAAGTCTCTTGCTGAAGGCCAAAAGGTATCTTTCGATATCGAACAAGGTCAGAAAGGTCCTCAAGCTGCTAACGTTGAGCGCGCTTAATTTTAAGCCCCTTACGTAAAGTTTCCAAAAGAGCGCTCTTGTAGCGCTCTTTTTTATGCTTACTATTTAGCCTCTGCTCTCTCTCATCCACGCTTCGCCTCGTCGCTACACAGCACGAAACATCACACACAACGCGCTATGCCGCTCTTTTCACTTGTGCCTGTCATCAGCTTCACTCGGTTTTCGCCCATGAAAAAGCCGCAAGTAATGACCACTTACGGCTCTTATCGGTAAATCCTAAATACACTCTCTGTACGGGCTAGACAACGCCGTATTCGCGCGCCTCTATCCGTTCTGATGCTTTCTGGTAGAACAGATCATAGCGCATGTTTTCACGCTCTTTCTCTGTCATCAACTGACGGATCATCTTATCGCAGTGCTCGAGCAGTTTTGCGACCTCTTCAATCTTCATCGTTCGCGGCAAACAGCGGGACATGATCATCACAATTTTCAATGCCACAGCACGCAATGTTGGGCAGCGACGAATGATCAGAATGTAGATGTTGAGCATGTCCGGAATATTATCCTTCTTGCTGTGGATCATCCGGTACATGTTTTCCAGCCACTTCTGCTTGTCGGTGTTGACCTGCTGCAGGGCTTTCGCCATCTCGATTTTGCTCGACATGATGATCTCGGTTTCATTCGACACCAGCGACTCATTACACCAACGGATACTCTTTGAGAACTCCGAGTCATAAGACATCACGTTCAGTAACCAACAGAAGTGATAGCGGTCATAGAAGTGCTTAAACGGCTTCGTTTTATACAGCGGGTTTAAAATATCAATCGCTTCAACGAACTTCTTCTCTTCCATCGACAAGTGCGCCACCAGCAGATCCAACTGACTGCGGTATTGCTCTTTCTTGTCTTCGTCAAACAACGCTTTAAGCATCATCCGCGCTTCGGCCAACAACTTTTCACGCGCAGCCCCTTCACTGTTACGCGCAGAGAACAAGACTAAACGCGTCAGGTTAAAGCGGGCAAAGATCGAGTTACGGTACGTCTCGCGGTTGATCTCCATATACACACGATAACGCTCCAACGCGCTTGCGTAATCCCCTACGGATATGCAGAGGTTAGAGATAACCAGTTCACGCTCAGAATGCTCTGGCACCAGCTTATTCGCCGCTTTCAGGTGACCGATCGCTTCGGGAATGTTCTTGTTCATGATGCTCAGGTTCGCCGCTTCAACCCGCGCGCCAATGTTATTGGGCGAGGTCGCCAACAACTCATTGAGCACTTCAGAGGCTTCTACCCGCTTGCCTTCATGCATGAACACGTTCGCCAGGCCAATCTTCGCCCAGTCAACCGGCTTTTCTTCCAGCGTTTGCTCGTACACCGCTTTGGCTTCTTCGTACAGCTTCAAACGGCGTAAAAAGGTCCCCTTAAACTTCTGAATCGTGAAGTAATACTCAGGGAAAAACGGCGATAGCTCATCACACGCTTTCAAACCCTCATGGTACTGTTTGTTCGTTTCCGCCGAATACAGCGCCAATAGCGATTTCTTCCGGTGCAACGACAAGGTTAATCGTTGCTTGAGCTGATTAATATTAATCGGCTTTAGGATGTATTCATCCGGCATCAACTCAAGAATCGACCGCACAATGATTGACGAGCTTTCTGCGGTGATCATGACAAACACCGCATCATCATTGATCAGCTTATAGTGCTTAAATTCTTCAAAAACCTGTTTACCGTTCAACCCTTTACCGAAGTTGTAATCACAAATGATAATGTCGTATTTATCACGTGATGCCATGAAAATGCAGGCACGGGCCGTTTTGGTATGAAAAATATTGTGATCTAAAAAGCCAAGCTTGATCAACATACCGCGTAAACTGGCTAAAACAATCGGTGCATCATCGGCAATCAGCACCTTCAATTCTTTCAGATCCATTTTATTCATGTTTTATCACTCAATCTTGTTGAACTTCAGCAGTTCAATGATCGACTTAACACCGCATTTGGTCAGTACGCGGGTTTTATACGTACTGACTGTTTTTTGACTAATATCGAGTTCGTTCGCGATCTGTTTATTCGATAACCCTTTGATCAGGCAATCCGCCACGAACCGTTCACGTTTCGAGAGTTTTTCTTGCACGGTACTGTCGATGGCATAACGGTTTTCACCGTGCAAAATCGCATTCACAATTTTGCTCGCGGTCTCGTTGAGGGTTTTTTCTTTGACTAACCAACGGTATTCCGTTAACTGTGCAGAAATAAACTCAGGGCATTGCGCATTGTAATCCGCCAGGAAGATGAATTCGCCCTTAAAGCCCAGAGTGCGTGCTTCAAGGCAAAGCGCAACCGTCTCGGCAGACACGTCATGCTGATTGATGATAATGGCGTTAATTAAATGGCCATTCACCACCTCAATGCTCTTGCGTGTCACCATTTCGCACTTAGCACTGAACACATGGTAATTTTTCAGCAACAGCTTTTTCAGTGCTTTACCGCTGACACTCTGGTTATCCAGAATCAAGCAATGCAAGCCATCAAACAGATTATCGGCTTCCACTTTCTTGTTGGTGTTCTTGTAATACAGTTCCAGCAACGCATCGGCGGTCATGGGTGAGCCGGTATAAAAGCCCTGACAGATATCCCCGCCATGGTGACGCAGGTATTCCCACGTTTCTTCGTCTTCGACGCCTTCTACCACGCAGGTTAAGCCTAGAGAGTTCGCTAAGATCAAGCACGAATGCGTGATCTGCTGATTTTTATAATTGGTCGACAGTTCATAGATGAACGATTTATCAATTTTCAATTCGGTATAAGGCAATTGTGCCAACTGCTCCAACGACGAATAGCCCGTCCCAAAGTCATCAATCGACAACCCCACCCCGTTCATGCGCAAGCGTGCCAAATTCGCTAACGACGTGATGGAACCGTTATACACATCGTGTTCGGTTAACTCTAACGTCAATTTGTGCAATGGAAAATCATACTGCTCACAAATCGCAAAAACATCCTCGCAAATTTTTGATTCTAAATTACTTTTTGCGATGTTCACCGATAATTGCAGTTCTGTATCCATGCTACTGATGGCTGCCACGGCATTTTTCAGCACCACGTAGAACAAATTCTGGCTGTAACCCAAACGCTCAATCACGTTCAGAAAACGGTGTGGGCCGATCACGCCATGCAACGGATGCTCAAAGCGCACGAGGGCTTCCACCCCCACCATTTCACCGGTTTGAAAGTGGAACTGTGGCTGATAATGGTTCGTGAATAAACCGTATTCAAACCCGGCCGCCAGTTCGTCTGCCGTCAACTCTTCTTGCTGGCTTGGATCAACACTGTGCTCATCCACCAACGCCAGCTTTTCAAAGACGTTATCGAGATCGTCTTGTTTGTACGGTTTTTTAATCACTTCAACAAATTTGAAGTTCGACAAGCTGCACATATTGTAAATCAACTGCAACACCGACTCATCTGCCGCACTCAAGATCACCACGCTCATGCCGCAGTTACATTCAGCCAACTGCGCCAGGAAGGTGACACCATCCATTTCAGGCATACGCAAGTCACAGAACACCAAGTCGATAGCATTGTTCTTAATAATGTCGAGTGCTTCAATACCGTTCGTGGCGACAAGAATATCGTCAAAGCCCAAACGTTTAATCTTTAGCTTCAAGCTAACCATCTGAATGGTATCGTCTTCAATAAGGAGAATTTTCATTATTATTCCGGTTTATTCACTTGCAGCCAGTGCTCTGCTTGCGCGATCACTTTGGACATTTCATTCACTAATTTATGCTTATGGTGCGCAATCTCAGCGGCGTTTTCTGACAGCTCTAACTGGCTGGCATACAGACTCAAATCTCTTAATCCCAACACACCCGCAGAGCCTTTAATACGATGTGCAATGGCCTTGTATTCCTCTGGCGACTGGTTCAATTGCACAATGTCGGCAGTCATCGCACTCACGACCACCGTGGCCACTTCCTCACGCTCACTATCCAGATAGTCATCAATCCAAATGGTTGGCATTATCGGCGCAGGCTCTGTTGCTTGCAAATGTGGCTTGAGCACCTTATACAGCGCCATTAGGGTGTAAGGTTTGAAAATCACCGTATCCATGCCCGCCAATTCGGCTTTAGTGACGGCGATACGCGAATCTTCCGCCGTACAGCCAATAACCACCCTGCCTTTCCAACAATGGCGCTTGGCCTGCTTTGTTAACTCATAACCGTCCATATTCGGCATGTGACAATCGGTAATAAGCAACGCGTATTCATCACCATGCCGTTCTAATTCATCCAGGGCTTGCTGGCCATCGTCTACCAAGGTGGCCGTTACACCAATCTCCTTCAACTGCCGTTTAATCAATAGACGGTTGATGGGATCATCGTCAGCCACCAGCACATGGCCTGTTAACCGCTGGCTATTGACAGGCGATACTGGCTCTGTGCCATGATCAATCAAACGCAGCACCTGACCGAGTAATAAATCAGGGAAGATATTCGTGCCATACTCATCTTGCGTTAACCAATGATCCGCGTCTGACTGTGAAGCCAGATTGATCCCCCACCCCAATAGCCATGCTGTGATTTGATCATGGTTGGTGTAAAAAGTGTGGCCAGCATGATCAACAACCACCGCTTCTGCTTTAATGGGTAATGAAACACTCACGGTGGTGCCTTTACCCAATTCACTGCTTATCTCAATGCTTCCTTTCATTAAGCGAAGTAAGCTCTGCACAATCGACATACCCAGACCGGTCCCGCCGTAGCGGCGGGCAATACTGGCATCGGCCTGCACAAATGGCGAGTAAATCCGCGACAATTGCTCTTCCGTCATCCCACAGCCGGTATCGTTGATTTCAATGGATAAATCCGTTTTGGTGGTCGTGATATTCACGCTGATTTTACCTTGTTCGGTAAACTTCACCGCATTCGACAACAAGTTCATCACCACCTGATTCAAGCGCATGGCATCCACCTGCGCATAGATATACGGTGTGGGCGCCCAGTTCACATCAAACGTTAATGCTTTCACCGCCGTGTTCGCCTCAAAGCTGCGCAGCATTGGGGACAATTCATCAATCAAACTGCAACGGCGTACATCGAGTCGCAACTGATTGGCTTCGATTTTGGAAAAATCGAGAATATTGTTGACGTGATGCTTCAGGCTATCGGCCGAGTTAATCGCATTTTTCAGCAACAGTTGGCTATCATCGTTGGTGATTTTCTTCGACAGAATTTCCATCAACCCTAGCATTGCCGCCAACGGGTTACGTAACTCATGGCTCACCACCGCCAAGAACTGATTACGCAGCGCAATCGCTTGTAACGCTTCTCGCTTGGCTTTTTTTACTTTGCGGTAAGACACCACCAGCGGCATCAAAATCAATAAAAACACCAAGAACGTAATACTGCTCATGGTGATGATTTCGTTCTTATCAAAACCGTAGTTCACCGTGATACGGCTGTGCAACGCACGAATGCGATCTAACTCCTCCGGCCCTAATGTGGAAATCACTTTGTTGATCAGATCATGCATGATGACGTTTTCTTCACGCATCACCATGCCGATATCCATCTTCAGGCGAGACTCTTTGCTCGGCTCAATCACTTCATAGTCGGTATCAAAATGCAGCATCAAGGTTTGGTTAACCAAATCTTTGTTGATCAACATATCGGTAATTTGGCCGTGCTTGAGATCCGTCAGTAAGTTATCAAAGCGCGTGTACACCTGAATGGAATCAAATCGGCCATCGGTACGCACGAAGTTATAAAAATCCCCCATACGGTCTAAAATACCCAAGCGTTTCTTGTCACTCGTATTCTTCATGCGTAAGTGCAAGAATTCTAACGTCGAGTATTTTTCCGTGATCAAGAAATCTTGCTTATCCACATCCAGCATGTGCTGATAAGGCAAAATGTCGACTTTGCCATCACGCAACATCTGCATCGGGTCTTGCCCGTACATGGGCACATATTCCAACTCAAGGATGGTTCGAGAGTCCAAGACCTTCATCAGATCATGCACATACCCCTTTAATGATCCATCGACTTCATCGCGATATGACAACGGGAACACATCTTCTTCAACCGTATAACGCACCACATTGTCGCCACCTCGCCCGCCCATCACGAAATTGAAATTCGCCTGTTCTGCCAAGGAATAAATATTGTGCGAGTTAATCGGCAGTTTCGTTTCTCCCGCTTTTTCCGCCGCAATCACCTTGTTAAAGATACTCAGTAGCATCGGCTTGTGCTTCGCCACGATGATACGGTAGTCCTGCGCGCCAATCTCTCGGTCGAACACCACTTTACCGGGTGCGCTAATATTCTTACCCAGCGACGACAGCAACGAGGTGTAATTCAAGATAGTGGCATCCGCCAAGTCTTGCTGGATCATCTCTTGCGCCGCATCAGGGGTATTCACCAACGACAGCGATGAATAGCCGCGGTTGGCAATCGCATCGCAATACGATGAGCCTTTTACACACACCCAACGCAACGAGTTACGCGGTTTGTCCATCAGTCGTTTGTCACGTAACCAAATGATGCGCTGACTTTCATAAATCACGTCACTGAGCAGGAATTGTTTTTCACGCGCATCGGTTTTACCCAACCCTACAATCGCATCAATCTCACCGTCTTCAATGGCATTATGGAGATCGTTCAACGTGTTATAAAAGGTATAGGTGAACTTAAACCCGAGTTCATTACTGATCCCGACGGCATAATCATGGTTGATGCCAGAAAATGGCGGTGCATCGCCACCCCAATAGGGCAACCAGGCTTCTTTCAACACACCAAATTTGAACAGTGACTTTTTGTCGAGATATGCTTGTTCGTCCTCAGTCAGGTAATCCGCTGAATATGCAGGAAAAGCGACAAGGAGAAACAGAAAAGAGAGTACGCGTTTCAATATAATATAGACCGTGACATTGATCGCAAAACAAGGTCGTAGTGTAAAGCTAATACTCTAAAATTCCAAGAGAATGCATACATTTGCACCTTAAAAGCAAGCATTTAAAATCAGTCACTTACGGCAAATGTAGGAATAATCTTACAGCCCCTCCCTTCTACGCACTATATCCAATTGCTTGTGTACCCATTTGCATGCGGGATTCATCATGGATTCTCTACGGTTTCTCCCTTTTATAACGTTTATAGCACGTATTTTACCCTATTCGCTTGCAGTGAATAACCCGTCAATTCTTCGCACAAAGTGATGGCTCATTCAGCACGACAAGTAACAGATTAAGTGTTTATTTTACATCGTAACCTACAACCAAAAGTGACAGCGTCACCAATACCTGCGCCATTACACAATGACACAAATGCTTATTCGCTCATGCGTACATCGATTCATTATCTCAACCACTTACGTAAAATGTCTCCCTTCGCCCATGAATTTCCCTTTCCGCCTTGCCTCTTTCCGCCTAGTTGCGGGATACTTACTGTATGTGTCCTGAGATGTTACGCTTAGATTGACAGCAACAATGACAAAATTAATTATAAAACAATCACTTATTTTAGCTTCCGTGGCTTCAGGAAACGACAATGAAAAACACAAATGAACCAACATTGTTTTGGTTAGATTACGAAACCTTCGGTGCTACGCCTTCTCTTGATCGTCCTTGCCAGTTCGCGGGGGTGCGTACGGATATGGACATGAACATCATCGGCGAACCGCTGGTGATTTACTGTAAGCCGCCGATGGATTACCTCCCGGCACCGGAAGCGTGTTTGATCACCGGTATCACACCGCAAAAAGCCCATCAGGAAGGCTTGTCTGAGCCTGAATTTATTGCCCGTATTCACGAAGAGTTGTCGAAACCGAATACGTGTGTGATTGGCTACAACAACGTGCGCTTTGACGATGAAGTCACGCGCTACACCCTGTACCGTAACTTCTTCGACCCGTATGCGTGGGCATGGCAAAACAACAACTCACGCTGGGATTTGCTGGACATTATGCGTACCTGCTACGCCTTGCGCCCAGAAGGCATTAACTGGCCAAACAATGAAGATGGCTTGCCTAGCTTTAAGCTGGAACTGCTTTCTGTGGCCAACGGCATTGAACACGCCAATGCGCACGATGCAATGGCCGATGTGTACGCGACCATTGAACTGGCAAAGATTGTGAAAAACAATCAGCCGAAACTGTTCAATTACTTCTTTGAATTACGCCATAAGCGCAAGCTGCAAGAACTGATTGATATTGTTGAGCTGACACCGCTGATGCATGTCTCTGGCATGTTTGGGGTGGAATGTGGCAACACCAGTTGGATTGTGCCGATGGCATGGCACCCAGACAACAAGAACGCGGTGATCACGGTGAATTTGGCGATGGACCCGACCCCATTGCTGGAACTGAGTGCCGATGAACTGCGTGAACGTCTGTACACCAAACGTGCTGATCTGGCGCCTGACGAATTGCCTGTACCGCTAAAACTGGTTCACCTGAACAAGTGCCCGGTATTAGCACCGGCGAAAACCTTGCGTGCGGAAGATGCAGCGCGTATCGGTATTGACCGTGAACAGTGCCTGAAGCACCTGCAAATACTGAAAGCGCACCCTGAAGTGCGTGAAAAACTGCTGGCGATTTACAGCCAAGAGCGTGAGTACGCCGAAAACAACAATGTGGACACGCAGCTATATTCAGGCTTCTTCTCGCCCGCTGATCGCTCAACGATGGACATTATTCGTCAAACCTCACCGGAAGAGTTGGCGAAGTTTGAGCTGAATGTGGCAGACCCGCGTATCAAGCCATTGCTGTTCCGCTACCGTGCGCGCAACTTCCCGATGACGCTGGATTACAAAGAACAGCAACAGTGGAAACACTACTGTCAGGATTTCTTTGAAGAGAACCTGCCGAACTACATGCAAAACCTCGAAGCATTAGGTCATGAGCACCAAAGCAGCGAGAAAAACATGAAGATCCTGAAAGCGGTGTATGACTATGTAGCGTCGCTGGTCTAACTGTTCAGGCTTTATATTGTCACCTCTGCAGTCCGCGCATTGCGGGTAAACGATAGAAACGTCGGCATATTTAAAAATCCCCTCATGCATTTCATGCTGAGGGGATTTTTTATAAGGCAATATCCTAACAATGACATTGCACAACCCGTGCAGTGCACTCACACTTTACGCTGTATGGAGCGCATGCATTCACAGGTCCAAGGAAAGTCGTCGTAACAAAAGTAGTCGTCATTAAAGTGGTATCTATGACAACGCAAACGCTGACCCGCTGTTACCGTTTCACAACGGTCGATTTTGAGCCTGATCTGTGCCTGTTGGTGTGGAAAGACCGTGCCGACACCGCACTCACGGTGCATGAGTCGCGTCTGTTGGAAGTGCTGTGCTACTGCGCCGGTGAAGTGATCAGTGCGGAATCACTCTACGACAAAACCTTTGTGCAAATTGACCCCTACGAAGACAGCCACACCAATCACTATGATCTAAACACCATCTTCAAATCCCTCACCCGTAAATTGGAATACCACGGCGCGATGGGTATTCCCATTGAAGCGGTGCCCCATTATGGTTTTCGCGTGCCGTTACCGGAAAAAGCCTGTCGCCGAATCCATGAAGACAGCACGCCACCATCGGCGCCACCAGACGATCCATCACCGGAACCTGACCCCCTGTCATCGACCGAACACATCGTAAAACACAGCCGTTTGCATAAAGTGTCTGTCGCACTGCTTGCCTTAGCCGGCCTCGCTATGATCTTTGCCTCAGATTAGCCTTCTGCGACCTCCCCTTGCCCGCGAAACACGTTATGATCCCGTTCTAAGCCCGTTAAATTTTCTGTGGCTTAGATCACGTTTATTTTGTATGATAAATAAAATTTCCTCAGACAAATCCTGAAGGGCTCATGGCATATCTTCGCTCATTTTTAATCATTTTTGTGTGTCTCATGATTGGTAAAGGGATACAGCACTTCAGCGGCATCGCCATTCCCGGTAGCATTATTGGCATGCTCCTTTTGTTTCTTTCTCTCTCTATGGGACTGGTGCCTGCACAGTGGGCGATGCCCGGTTGCCACTTTCTGATCAGACACATGGCGCTGTTGTTCGTGCCAGTCGGTGTGGGATTAATGAATTACCTCGACTTGATTCAGAATAACAGCTTAACCATTTTACTCAGCACCATTGGCAGCAGCGTGGTGGTCTTTATCGTGATCGGTATTGCAACGCATTATAAGGAACAACAATGATTTGGTTATTGGCTACTCTTGTTGTTTTCTACGGTGCACGTTACCTCACGAAATTCATTAAGCACCCGATTGTGAATCCGTTACTCATTTGCCTGTTGGTACTCATCCCTTTGCTCATGTGGCTTAACGTGCCTTACGAAACCTATTTTGAGCAAAACAAGTGGATCAATGCCCTGCTGGAACCAGCGGTTGTGGCGCTGGCGTTTCCTTTGTATGAGCAGCTGGGTCAAATCCGTCAAAAGTGGAAAGTGATCCTCACCACGTGCTTTATCGGCAGTATATTGTCGATGGTGACCGGTGCTGGTATCGCTTTGATGATGGGGGCTGATGCCCAGTTAACCGCGTCTATCCTACCTAAATCCGTGACAACGCCGATTGCGATGGCGGTGTCTGAACAAATTGGCGGCGTGCCATCGGTTGCGGCGATCATGGTGATTCTGGCGGGTTTGTTTGGGGCGGTGTTTGGTTACCCCCTGTTTAAGCTGATTGGGGTACACGCACCGATTGCGAAAGGTTTGACGATGGGAACGGTATCGCACGCGCTGGGCACAGCAAAAGCGGCCGAAGAGAATCACCAAGAAGGCGCGTTCAGTTCGCTGGCGTTGGTGATATGCGGGGTAATGACGTCCATTTTGGCACCGCTCGTATTCCCATTGATAATGAAGCTATTTTCATGAAAAATTTGCGATAACGTGCAAGTAATCGAATACATGAGTAAGTTATTGATTAAAATCGTTAATCTTTTTACAAACCGTGTGACTCGACTCCCAAACATGTAACAAGTGAAAGTATCAAGCACTTAGTGTGATCTGGATCACACACAATTATTATCACTCCGCCTACAATATTTCTCCATATACAAGACGGAGTGATAACTCATGCACACTAAAGTAAAGGATGCTTTAGGCGCTCTTCCAGCAGACCTAGCCGCTGCCATCAAACCGGTGTTAGAAGCTGATAACTTTGATGCCACACTTAGCCCTGAAGCGTTCGCTGAACTCATGTCGAAGACGCAATTGTCAGACAGTGAGTTACGTGTTGCATTACTTCCCCTTGCTGCCGCCTATTCTGTTGCTCCTATTTCTCATTTCCACGTTGGTGCGATTGCCCGTGGCTTATCCGGTACTTTGTACTTTGGTGCCAACATGGAATTCGTTGGGACCGACTTGTCACACAGTGTCCACGCCGAGCAATCTGCCATTAGCCATGCATGGCTAAAAGGCGAAACCGGCATTCAGGACATCACGATCAACTACAGCCCATGTGGCCATTGCCGCCAGTTCATGAACGAACTGACGACCGCAAATGACTTGATGGTGCAATTACCACAACGTGACGCGAAAACACTGCAAGCGTATTTGCCAGAATCATTCGGCCCAAGCGACTTGGGTATCAACGATGCACTTCTAACCCTCGTTAATCACGGCATGGCGTGTGATGATACCGATGCGCTGCTGCAAGCGGCTTGTGAGGCTGCTAACCGTGCCCATGCGCCTTACACCAATAACTTTGCGGGTGTCGCACTGCGTACACAGTCAGGTGACACGTTCGTGGGCATGTACGCAGAAAATGCAGCTTTCAACCCAAGCCTGCCACCGTTACAAGTCGCGCTGATCAGCATGAACATGGCCGGTTATGATTTGTCTGAGGTGGCGGCGGCCGCATTAGTCGAAAAAGCCGGTAGCACCATCAGCCACCGCGCCAACACCGAACACGCACTGCACGCCTTAAACGCGGATATCCCTTTCCGTTATTTGGCAGTGTAATCATCGAAAAGCCGCCTTAGGGCGGTTTTTTTGTGCCAAAACACCGCATTGAATAGAAAAATGTTCCATCCGCACGGTGCCAAGAGTATGATTTTTGCGTTTATCACTTAACGAAATCACCCATTCATGTCACACCAACATCACCCACTACAAGGGGCGAGCTGGATGCTTACGGCAGGGTTTGCGTTTGCCTTAGTTAATAGCTTGGCGCAATACCTCAGCATGTATATGCATCTTCCGTCCACGACCGTCGCCCTGATCCAATACTTTATTGCGCTAATTGCCATTTTCCCTTGGTTGCGATCGCTAGGTCTGCGTACGGCCCTGAAAACCGACCATTTTGGCATGCACTGCTTCCGCGTCTTTTTATCTGTGATCGGGATTCAACTTTGGCTATGGGCGTTAGCCTACCCGGTTCCGATTTGGCAAGGGATTGCGTTGCTGATGACGTCGCCGCTGTTCGCAACCATTGGTTCGGGCTTGCTGCTGAAAGAAAAAGTCGGCACGGCACGTTGGATTGCGACCCTGACCGGTTTCATTGGTGCCATGATCATTCTTGAACCGTGGGCAGATGGCTTTAACTGGGCCACGTTACTCCCTGTGGGTGCGGCGTTCTTCTGGGCCAGCTATTCGTTGATGGTGAAGAAAATGTCAGCGTATGATTCACCGACCACCATGGTGGTGTACCTGCTTATTTTGATCACGCCGTTCAATATTTTCTTAGCACTGCCTGATTTTACAATGCCAGCGACCCCGTTCACGTGGGGCTTGTTGGCGGCGGCAGGCTTGCTGACCGCGCTAGCACAATGGGCGATTGCCAAAGCCTATGCGGTGGCAGATGCGTCGTTTGTGCAGCCATTTGACCATGCCAAACTGCCACTGAACGTACTGGCGGGTTGGGTTGTCTTTGGTTGGGCACCACCGGGCCGTTTATGGCTGGGAGCGGCGATCATTATTGGATCTGTGGCTTTCATTACCCAGTGGGAAAACAGAAAGCACGCCAAAGCGAAAGCCTAAGCCCTCACGGGTCATGTCTAAACTGCTCGTTACCTTGTGAAAGCCGCTGTTGAGCGGCTTTTTTCGTGTTATCCCTTTTGCATCCCCCCCCCTTTGTCTTACCACCCAACAGTAAGACAGTAAATAGACGGAATAAGGGGAAATGTCGATTTTCTCGTCATTCCTGTTGTTTTCCTCGCCAACGAAATAGCAAACGATTGCGTGGCAACTGAAATCCTGTATGATCTGCTACAACGTCAGTCTCAACCCAGTAAGGAATGTCAATGTTAGGATCAGCAACCCGCCCGCAGGCTACGCGCGTATTACTTCTTGGCGCTGGTGAACTTGGTAAGGAAGTCGCCATTGAATGCCAACGTTTAGGACTTGAAGTCATTGCGGTTGACCGCTACGCCGATGCCCCTGCCATGCATGTGGCACACCGTAGTCATGTGATCGACATGCTCGACGGTGACGCATTGAAGCAGGTGATTGCCATTGAGCAGCCACATTATGTGGTGCCTGAAATTGAAGCGATTGCAACCGACACGCTGGTAGCACTGGAAGCGCAAGGCGTGAACGTGGTGCCGACAGCCAATGCAACGAAACTGACCATGAACCGTGAAGGCATTCGTCGCCTTGCGGCTGAAACGCTGGCCATTCCTACGTCCCCTTACGCGTTCTCAGACCAATACGATGACTTTGTCGCCTCTGTTGAGCACATCGGCACACCGTGCGTTGTGAAGCCGATTATGAGCTCTTCTGGCAAAGGTCAGAGTGTGATCAAAACACCGGCAGACATTGAAGCGGCTTGGCACTACGCTCAAGAAGGCGGCCGTGCGGGTGCTGGCCGTGTGATTGTCGAAGGCTTTGTTGAGTTTGACTATGAAATTACCTTGCTCACCGTGCGTGCCATCGACGGTGTGCATTTCTGTGCGCCTATTGGACACCGTCAAGAAGGCGGTGACTACCGTGAGTCATGGCAGCCACAACAGATGTCAGACAACGCGTTGAAAGCCGCACAAGCCATGGCTGAGAACGTGGTGAATGCACTGGGTGGCTACGGCTTGTTTGGCGTTGAGTTGTTCATTCGTGGCGATGAGGTGCTATTTAGCGAAGTCTCCCCTCGCCCGCATGACACTGGCATGGTTACGCTGATCTCCCAAGAGTTGTCTGAGTTTGCACTACACACTCGCGCCTTCTTGGGTTTGCCTATCCACGGTATCACGCAGTATGGCCCGTCAGCATCTGCCGTTATCCTCGGACAGGGCGAATCACAAGATATCCGCTTTGATAACCTCAGCGTGGCGCTGACGCGCCCTAACACGCAAGTGCGTTTGTTTGGTAAGCCTGAGATCAATGGCGAACGCCGTTTAGGGGTCGCATTGACCCGTCGTGATAGCATTGACGAGGCAGTGAAGGACGCCGTGGCAACCGCGGCTGACGTCAAGGTTATTTACTAAGCGTTTGTCATCATAACGCAGCCCTGATAACGGCTTTAAACCAATGAAAAAGGCGCCAGTCACATCATCTGTGACTGGCGCCTTTACTGTGCGTTTTTCGCGAGCGGCTCTCGACGAACGACTATCCGCCAGTTAACGTCTATCAGTTAACCTCAATCAACCAGGCTTCTTCCGCGAAACGGGTCAGGCCTTGCTGGCGACGCGGGTGGGTTTCATCTTTCTCATCGCGGGCTAAACGGCGGATCTGACAACCGCTGAACAAGGCTTCCACTTCGGCTTGTGCCACGCTGAACGGAGGGCCGTCCATTTCATGCTGTGGGTAGTCAAGGGTGATCAACAGAATGCGGCCACCGGCTTTTACCATCGACTGCAACTTGTCGGCATATTCGCGACGTAGCGTCTCAGGCATTGCAATCAATGCCGCGCGATCGTACACCACATCGACCGGATCAATCTGTGTCGTGAAATAGTCACCACAGTAAATACCGATCTCATCGAAGCTGTACAGGGTTTGGCCGTTGCCTAATACCGTCACCATGGGCGTGTAAAAATGCTCAGCGAAGAACGAACGCACGGCAATATCACTTAACTCGATACCCACCACGTTATCGTGTTTTTGTGCCAACCAGGTTAAGTCCTCAGACTTGCCGCACATGGGTACCAATACCACATCTTCGCGTGTCGTATTCAGTTCCGACCAATATTCCACCAGCATCGGGTTGGTTTCATCCAAGTGAAAGCCAATGCGGTTTTGTGCCCAACGGCTATGCCAAAATTCTGCATCCATTTTCTGTTTTTCTCTTTTTATGACTGACTGCACGCTTTATATCAAAGTTCGCTAGTCATATAAA
Organism: Photobacterium japonica; assembly: GCF_050337005.1. NCBI lineage: Bacteria > Pseudomonadati > Pseudomonadota > Gammaproteobacteria > Vibrionales > Vibrionaceae > Photobacterium > Photobacterium japonica. Next base: position 94,617 of record NZ_JAKJSN010000020.1, read on the forward strand.
CTGCCCATCGACACTGGCTGACAACTTGCAGTCAATCGGGCGAGAAAAGAGGAAAAAACCATGCCGTAGATGAAATAGAAAGGGAGAAAGAGGAAGGGATAAATGACAAGAAAAATAGACAGGAAAATGAGACAGGAAAAGTACGAGCATCAGCGGAGAAAGCCGACGATTGAGCAGGAATAACGGATACAAAAAAGGATGCCGAAGCATCCTTTAGTGCTAACTGAGACTTGCACAGCAAACATCAGTTAAAAATCTGTTCTTCAATTTTTCTTTATGAGAGTCATTGAATAAACGATATTGGCTATTGAATTACGAAATTCGGAATAGCTTAATCGAGTCACGACGAACAGTGACACCACGGAAAGTTACAGGCTCAAGCAATGTCATCAACTGCTTAGAAACAAAAAACTTACCACCGTAGCTACGATCACCACCACGATTTACCCAATCTGCAAATTCATCTGCCAAGCTGAACATAGAGTTTCCAACAAGCAGAACCAACACTTTAGCGACTTCACTGTCATTCTGTTTATTAAACTCCGCATCGCGGACTTTCTTACGATATTCCTCGACGATTCTTTCTAGGCACTCAAATCTGCTCATATACACCACCATAAAAAAAGAGGAGCGGATACTACTGCTCAACACCGCTGAAATCAAGCGATAGCACAAGGATTCTTAGTAGATTGGTGCGTTTTTTTCCTTCTTTTAACATGTAAGTGCGCAATTATCATAAAAATCACGATTTAGGTCATATTTTTCGAGCAATGATAGGTGTATTTTACATACCACTTATTGAGTGAATAATCGGCTTTCACACCCAAGAGGCAACCCCGTGACAGATGAAAAACAATGGCCACCGCTGCTTGGCGCACTGAATACAGAGTACCGCACTCTCAAAGCCATGGTGGTGATTTACTGTAAGCATCACCATGCTACGCCAGCCGTGTGTGATGATTGTCAGGATTTTCTCCACTATGCGCACACGCGGTTGGATCGCTGCCCATACGGGGAAGACAAGCCCACCTGTAAGCAGTGTCCTATTCATTGCTACAAAGCCGATTACAAAGCCAAGTCTCAAACGATCATGCGCTATGCTGGCCCCAAAATGCTGCTCCACCATCCGGTGCTTGCCATTCGACACCTAATGGCAGGAAAGAAAGCCGTCCCTGTGAATCCCGCAGCAGGCGCGTCCAATCGTCATAAACGCAAACGTGAAGAAAAGTAGGCACGGTATGGGCGTAAAAAAGGGACGCTACCATGCTTTGTGATTAAGCAGGTAACATCCCTTTTCTTTGGGTTAAGTCACATCAGCAACAAGGTAATGCCTCTGCTAACGTACTCAATTAATTACGGTAATAATCGACAATTTGCAGCGTCGCTGCTGGGGCATTCGCCTCTAACGATACCTGGAATGCATTACCGCTTAACATCTTCACCGATGATCCCATTTTACCCGTCACACTCACGCCTTCGATTTTTTCAAACGGCTTCGCTTGGCTGTAGTGCATGTTGATTTTCAGGTCGGTATCTTCATTGGCCAATAAATCAAATTGGCAAATACCGGTTTCACAGTACACATCAAGTTGAGATTGGTGGTACTGAATACTTTCCACCCCTTTCACCGGGGTCGCAGTGATCTGCAATTTGTCACCACAGCCAGCCAAGGTGAACAAGGCCAACCCGATTGCCAATGCTTTTACATGCTGTTTCACGCCTTTATCCTCTGACTTTATCATTCGCGGTATTATGCCATATCTACAAAAACAAAAAACGCCAGTCAACACTGGCGTTTAAGATAACACGAACACATCTGCGATTTAGTGTTGCGGTGATGGCGTGCCCGCCTGCTCCGCTTTCTCGATCGCTTCCCCTTTTTGCACCAGTGACGTAATCACTTTTGACAATGCCAAGGTCACAAACGCCATGACAACCGCCAGTATGGCGAGGTTAAAGAAATAACTCGCGTACACGTTTTCTATAATCTCTGGCGTCAACGCCTGCCCTTTTGGCAATGCGATACGGGTTGAAATGACGGCGGCTAAAATACCACTCAACGACAACGCGACAGAACGCAAGCCGATGGAGAACGCTGACAAATAACGCGGTACCATTTCAAAAATAAACCCAGCCCCCAGCGCGCCCACAATCAATTCCGCCAATGACTGGAAGAAATGTACCCATAGAATCCAGTTTGCTGAAATTTTACCGTCAACACCCACAAAGTGTGTCGATAACCCAAGCAGAGAAAACGCAATGGCACTGAAGACAAAGGCCGCCGCGAATTTAGTCGGGATAGATGGCGAGAAGCCTTTCTTCTCAAGCCATGCATACGCATAAATCACAGGTCCACCCAACACAAAACACCATAACGGGTTAAAGGCGGCATTCGATTCAGGACGGATAGGAATAAAGCCAAACAGTTGATCACCCATCAAATTGATGGCGTAAATATTCATCGATGTCAGCATTTGACCGTAGTAAAAATAGAAGACAATCATGATGAAAATGGTGATCAACACACCGCACATTTTGTACTTATACGCTGGTGTGGCTTGCGTGATTTCATAAATGAAATAGCCAATAGCGCCAAAGCCTAAGGCATACAACAAGTATTTACCCGCATCCAGGTTAGAGAACACCCAGTACACCAAACCCAGCATGACCGCAGAACCCAGAACAAAGCCAATCCACACAGGCATGCTGACAGGCTTTTTATCGAGATCATTACCGACTTCAATAAGCTGCTTTCTGAACAGAACAAACAACACCAAGGTGATCGACATCAAACCGGAAGCAATATAGAAGTTCCCTTCATACGCTAGGTACGCAACCATGAAGGGGAAAAGGTATTTGGATGAAAACGAGCCGAGGTTGTTCAATGAGTAGTTAATGGTTAAACCTTGCTGGAAGGCTTCGCGGTTGGTAGCAGAATACGAATTCCCCAACAATACCGTTGGACTGGTCGCTGACAACCCTCGCGCATAACCGATCAATGCAATGGCAAAAATACTCAATGGGACGTTCAAGTCACTGGCACCATAGCCTAACAAGAAGAAGCCAAACGTATAAACGGTGTAACCAATGTAGACCGCACGGAACGACCCAAGGTACCGATCAGCGAAAAAACCGCCGACGGCTGAAAAGACCGGGCCAACCGCACCGAAGGCACCCATCATCATGATGGTGTCTGCTTCGCTGTAGTTCAATTCATCTAAGAAAAACTTGGTAAGCAGCACATATGTACCGTAAAACGCCGCCCCCCAGAGAAACTGACGAAAAATTAAGACATTGGCTATAAATGGAAATCTAGAATTTGAACCTTGCATATTATACTCCTTCAATATTATGCACTGAAGAAGCTAGCATTTTGCCATTGAACATTTCATGATCAGGTGCAATTAATCACATAATAGAATCGCATTAAGAGAAGAATATTACTCTGTTGTGATCTCGCTGCAAACTGTCGTGAAAGCCGATGCTTTCTCTATCGCAATGCGCCTAACACAACAACCAGCAGCATGATATTGAGTTATTGCAATCTGCATTGCATCCTCGTATCCGTGGTGCCCCACCCTCTCTATAAAACGTAATAATACATTGATATTTAGCGAATAATTAACTGGCACACTCTGTGCATCTACCCAATTATTGGCATCATCTCAAAATGGAGTTATGAGTATGCGCACTTTTTATCACCCTTTATTTACTTGTCTGTTTATTATCAACCTCGTCGCTCTCTCTCCTCATGCCATGGCCGATATGGTCACCCTTTGCCATAAACCCGGCACCCCAGCAGAAAAAACCTTAACGGTTAACAGTAATGCCCTCTCTGGGCACCTCGGACACGGTGACTCTCTAGGCGCCTGCGGGGCTGGTGAAGAAAGCGGGGCAGCCACTGAAATCACCGAGCCCGCCAGCGTATACCTCTTCCTGCTCGGTTTATTTTTGATTGCCTGTCGCTTTGCACACACGCTGCGCCAACGCGTATGCGCCTTTACTGGTCGCGCCATTCGTCGCTTGTAATGCGGTACAAACAATGTCGCTTCACAGCGTCAGGGTACGCCAATAAATTGGGGTGATCGAAATCTTCCTCGATGTTACTCATACCCAGCGCTGCCATTACTTTGCGTGAAGGCGTATTCGTTAACAGAGTAAACGCATACACCCTAGGCTGTTGAAGCTGCTCAAAAGCAAACTGTAGCGCGGCACGTGCCGCTTCGGTGGCGTAGCCGTTATACCAATAGGCCTTACTTAATCGCCAGCCGATTTCTACCATCGGCGTATGGGGAATAGCGATTGACGCATCTTGCTTGTGCAAACCGACAAAACCAATGAATGCCCCGGTCGCTTTCAGCTCAACCGCCCAAAATCCCCACCCGCGTTCAAGCAGGAGTCCTTGGATGCGACTGGCTAACGCATGACTTTCATCCGTCGATAAGCAATGGGGAAAATACCGCATGACGTCAGGGTCTGCCGTCATGGCCGCAAAGTCAGGATAGTCACTGCCTTTCCAGCCCCGTAACCGTAAACGCGCGGTGTCTAATTCGATAATGGGTAACGTCATGATGCCTTTCTCCCTGTCAATGTGGCGCGACTTTAAGTGCTTTTTCAACTGGCTTCATAAGCAAATTATGCGTCTTGACGCTAAAATAGTGACCTATGATTATGAAATATTACATTTTATATAGAATTGATTGTGATGATGTTCAAGTCACATTATTATCTTTCGAACTAAACATACCCCAACAGGATTTTAAATAATGAAAGGTATTCTCTCTATCCAGTCGCATGTTGTATATGGCCATGCTGGCAACAGTTCAGCCGTATTCCCTTTGCAACGTATGGGGTTTGAGGTGTGGCCTATTCATACCGTTCAGTTCTCCAACCACACGCAATACAAAGAAGGCTGGACGGGCCGTGCATTTCAAGCCACTGATATTACTGATTTAATCTCGGGTATGGCCGCTATCGGACAGTTGGAAAACTGTGAAGCGATCCTAAGCGGTTACCAAGGCAGTGCTGAACAATGCCTTGCTATCCAAGACAGCGTTATCCAAGTAAAAGCAGCGAACCCGAATGCATTGTATGTGTGTGATCCTGTTATGGGCGCACCCGACAAAGGCTGTATTGTCGCACCCGGTATTGCAGAGCACCTGATCAATACGCTGATGCCAATGGCTGACATCATCGTCCCTAACCAGTTTGAACTGAGCCAATTTGCAGGAATGGAGATCCACTCTCTGGAAGATGCCGTGAAAGCGTGTCAAATCGCGCTGGATAAAGGCCCGCAAATGGTATTAGTTAAACACCTTCACAGTGTCTCTGATGAGATGTTTTCAATGATGCTGGCGACCAAAGAAGGCTGCTGGTTGGCGCAACGTCCTCACCTTGCGTTTGATAAGCAACCTGTCGGTGTGGGCGATTTGATTTCGGCGCTATTCACGGGTCAGTTCCTGGCACGTGGTAACGCAATGGACGCTTTCGCACACTGTAATGATGCGTGTTACGCCATCCTTAAAGCCACCAGCGATCGTGGTGAGTGGGAATTGCAAACCATCGCAGCACAACAAGAAATCGTTGAGCCAACAGAAAAATTCACACTGCAAGCGCTGTAAGCACTCAGCACTGTAACCCAGCGTTGATATGAACAATGACACTGCGGTGTAAAAAAGCGAACAACGTCGGTTGTTCGCTTTTTTGTTTCTTGCTCTCCCCCGCCCGAATCAGGAGGTTGATGTTATCGACGTGGCGTGCGAGCCTTGACTTCCTCCAGACGTCGCATTGAACGTCAGTAGCAAGGTTTCAAATTCCTCAGCCGGTACAGGCTTGCTGTAATAGTAGCCCTGACCAAAATCGCAGCCCATCTTTTGCAAATGATTCCCCTGCCAATGGGTTTCAATCCCTTCGGCGACCACGGTAAGCTTCAGCGCTTGCGCCATGGCAATGATCGCATTCACCAACTCTCTGTTTGCTGCATTACTGTGAATGTCGAGCAAGAAAGACTTATCAATTTTCAATCGATGAAACGGGAATTTCTGTAAGTAACTCAACGCCGAATAGCCAGTCCCAAAATCATCGATGGTTAATTGGGTGCCTAAACTTTGCAGCTTTTCCAGTAAGGCAATCACAGCTTGGCTGTGATCGAATAACAAGCTTTCTGTCACTTCAATTTCCAGCTTATTGGCCGGTAAGCCAGATTTGGCTAACGCATGTTGAATTTGCTGGAAAATCTGATCACAGAAGCGGAACTGAACACTGGAAAAGTTGACCGCGATGACCAAGGGTTGGATGGATTGCCATTGTGCCGCTTGCTGACATGCTCGCATCGTCACAAAGTTCCCCAATTTATGGATCAAGCCATTTTGCTCCGCCAAAGGAATAAATTCGTCCGGTGAAATCATGCCGTATTTTTTATCATTCCAGCGCAGTAAGGCCTCGGCGGCCACAATAGTATTGGTTTGCAGGTCAATGATCGGCTGATAGTAAATGGCTAACTCATCTTTCACGATAGCCTGTCGCAAACGGCCATCGAGATCCAATTTACGCTGCAAGTCAGTATTCATCGCTTCATGGTAGAAGTGGAACGCATTACGCCCATCTTGCTTTACACGGTACATCGCGGTATCGGCAGAAGCCAACAACTGCTGAATATTCTGTCCATCTTCGGGATACACCGAGATACCAATACTGGTCGACATGAAGAACTCACGGTTATTCCAAATGAAGGGCTTTTCAAACAGCGCCAAAATGGTCGCAGCAAGATCCTTTGCCTTATCAACCTTGGCATCGTCAATGACCAATAAGAACTCATCACCACCTAAACGCACTAAAATGTCTTTGTCGTAGGTTGCTGCAAGCAAACGCTGACTGCTCTGCTTGAGGATATAATCGCCCGCCAAATGCCCCAAGCTGTCATTGATTTGTTTGAAGTTATCCAAATCAATGAACATCACCAAAAACTGCGTGCCTTTGACTTTTGCACGATCAAGCAGTTCTTCTAATTGCTCATAGCCGTATTTGCGATTGGGCAACCCCGTTAAAGCATCATGGGTCGCTTGATAGGCCAGTTTTTGTTCTGACTCCTTACGCTTTTCTATCTCTTTTACCAAGCGTTTGTTTTGCTGGAATAATGCTTTTTTCTTTCGATTACTTTCATACACTTTAGTACGAAGAATAATATTTGAATTATTAATTTTGAAGGTATAAAGCAAACCAAAGAATACTGGCACAGCCAAAAATGAAATACCGGCAATAAACCATGCTGAGGTTAATATGTCTTTCTCGTTTATCGGGTCGAACCAACTCTTCAAGGCGAAGGGGGTATTTTCAATTGAGGTTTCAAAATAAATCTTATCAGATAACAAGGCATCCGGTTTATTTCGCTCTTCCGGCTGCAGTGAATCCCACACGAAAATACCTTCGTTGTTTTCCACTAATTCAATACGGCTACGACTGCCTTCATGTTCTTGGGTGGTAAGTTGTCGAATGATAACGTCTTTATTGATGTCGACAATAAGATACGCGACCGGCTTACCGCTGTAGTAAACGTTTTTGATCATTTCGATGTGCATGCCATCGGCTTTTTGCACGGTTCTCAGCATGAAGTCTCGATCACTGTTTGCCGTATAGCCATGGCTCTCGACATCCCATGCTTGCCCATCATCACTGCCGGCTATCACCTTGCCATCGAAACCCAGCAATACAATCCGCTTATACACCGGTATACCGTGTACATCTGTATGGGCAGTGAGATCACTCAGTTCTTTATCCAGCTTAAACAAGCTGGCCCCCAACCCGTATTGCATCGACATGCCGGAAGCTAAGTTGGCAAAATACGTTTGCATGGATTTATTGCGGCTGAGGTTCGCAATTTCATCATCCGTAACATAGAAAAAATATTCGAGCATGGTCGCATAACTTTGTACTTTCAAGTTAAGCTCTCGCTGCTGGGATTCCATCAACCGTGTCTGACCCAGATTGGTCACCGCCAATATCAGGATTAAATAGGTGGCGAGTAATAC
>NZ_JAKJSN010000128.1:0-1515 GCF_050337005.1 Photobacterium japonica
GTGTCACTTCAGCCGTTACGGTGCCGTCAGCACCCAGTTCGTCGCTGTTGTAGACGCCGTCACCGTTAGTGTCGCCTAGCAGCTCTACCGATGGGGCCGGAGCTGCACCATTATCAACCAAGGCGTTATCACTTACTTCTGGAGAGGCATTGCCTGCGGCATCGACCACTTGCGCCGTGACTTCAACACCGTTGCCGCCAGTGATAGCGCCAACATTCACTTCAACCTGAATGCCGTTGTTCAAATCATCTTGAGTGATCACACGATCAACCAGCACAGTACCGTCGGTATCTTTGATGATGACGCGGTCGCCGACTTCAGTGCCCGCAGCCAGTGTCACTTCTGCGGTGACTGTGCCGTCAGCRCCCAGTTCGTCGCTGTTGTAGACGCCATCACCATTGGTATCACCCAGTAGCTCTACCGATGGGGCCGGAGCAGCACCATTATCAACCAAGGCGTTATCACTTACTTCTGGTGAGGCGTTACCTGCGGCATCCACAACCTGAGCTGTGACTTCAACGTTGTTACCTGTACCAACCGATACTTCAACTTGGATACCGTTATCAAGATCTGCTTGGGTAATTTCACGATCAACGAGGATTGATCCGTCTGTGTCTTTAATGATGACGCGGTCGCCAACTTCGGTACCTGCAGCCAGTGTCACTTGTGCAGTTACGGTGCCGTCAGCACCCAGTTCGTCGCTGTTGTAGACGCCGTCACCGTTAGTGTCGCCTAGCAGCTCTACCGATGGGGCCGGAGCTGCACCATTATCAACCAAGGCGTTATCACTTACTTCTGGTGAGGCGTTACCTGCGGCATCGACCACTTGCGCCGTGACTTCAACACCGTTGCCGCCAGTGATAGCGCCAACATTCACTTCAACCTGAATACCGTTATCGAGATCTGCTTGGGTAATTTCACGATCAACGAGGATTGAGCCGTCTGTGTCTTTAATGATGACGCGGTCGCCGACTTCGGTACCTGCAGCCAGTGTCACTTGTGCAGTTACGGTGCCGTCAGCACCCAGTTCGTCGCTGTTGTAGACGCCATCACCATTGGTATCACCCAGTAGCTCTACCGATGGGGCCGGAGCAGCCTCTGAATCTACCAGCGCATTGTCGCTCGCTTCTGGGGATGGGTTACCGGCAGCATCCACGACCTGTGCGGTCACTTCAACGTTGTTACCTGTACCAACAGACACTTCAACCTGGATGCCGTTTGCTAAATCTTCAGCCGTCACTTCACGGTCAACCAAGATTGAACCGTCTGTGTCTTTAATGATGACGCGGTCACCGACTTCGGTGCCCGCAGCCAGAGTGACTTCTGCGGTGACTGTGCCGTCAGCGCCCAGTTCGTCGCTGTTGTAGACGCCATCACCATTGGTATCACCCAGTAGCTCTACCGATGGGGCTGGTGCTGCCACATCATCCACAAGTGCATTGTCGCTCACTTCTGGCGATGGGTTGCCTGCGGCATCCACCACTTGTGCGGTCACTTCAACGTTGTTACCTGTAC
>NZ_JAKJSN010000129.1:0-1344 GCF_050337005.1 Photobacterium japonica
GGTTAATGCTATTAAGTAATTATATTGTTCTTACATTAATTATTATCGGAAACGTTATTAAAGGAATTTTCATGTCAAAAGGTCCTTTTTTTACAGTAATGTAAAATATTTACACGATAAACCAAAAGTCAGTAATGGCTCTTGTGCTGGTTTGGTGCAGTGGTATACAAAAGTTGGAAAGGCGAGCACTTGGGTTGAAGGTATACCAGTAAGAGGAAATCGTACGAAAATCCGACTTGGAACAGCTATTGCTACATTTGTTGATGGTAAGTACCCGAATAAGAGAACGGGAAATCATGCAGCATTATACATAAGTCAGTTTTCTGGTGGTATTTGGGTGATGGATCAATGGGCATCGGAAAATGCTATCAATGCTAGGCTGATTAAATTTAAAGGTAGGAATGCTGACGGTAGTTACGTTGATCCTAGTAATAATGCAGATGCTTTTTCGGTGATAATGCATGAATAATAAAGTGAAAATTAAATTACTGATTATATCTTTTTTTTCCTGTTATATGGCTAATTCATACGCAGAAGATATTTACCCCTGCCCGGAAAAAATTGAAGTAGCATCTGCTGTCCAGAATATCCCAGCAGGATGGTCAACACCAGAAACCACTGCCACGAACACAGCTAATCATTATCTCACCTCTGTGGGGTTTACGGATGGGCCACCCCGCGATAAAGCCTTTTTGAAACCCGCTAAGATAGTTGAAATTGAGGAGGGCGTTTACTTCTCTGACTATGACTTATCTTCTTCTGTGGGAGGGGGAAGTTGGTTGGTTTGTCGGTATGGAAATACAGCGGCAAGCATCACAAAAAAAATGCCAAAAGACTATTCATCGTGTCAGGTAACGATGACAAAAGACACCACTCAGCAGCAGGCTGTTTGTCGCTGACTTGTCGCAAATCGGTCCCTTTATGGATGTACTGTCTGAGCAAGCCATTAAAATTTTTATTCAATCCTCGCTACCTGAATGAATAAAAATGTGCAAAGTAAGCCTTTGCATCCAACGCTGTCGCACAGGCCAGTTAGACTCGCTTTGGTACTGGAAGATGCAATCAGTGAGAAACACTGGTTGTTATTCCAGTATTATTGAGGCCCAAGTCGCGCCCCATTGGTAAGAGTTCGGATTATCACTCCAAAAGCTCGGACCTGTACCTGATAGTGATATAACTTCGCTTTTATCTAGTAAATTTCCATCTTTTTCGCGGTATATTTCTATATATCCGGCGTCATTCATCTCCACTACGTTTCGATTAAAGCTCAAAAGGCGACGAAATCCATTTACATAGTAAATTTCTGCACGATACTGATTGTCAGGGCTAAGTTCAGTATGAGAA
>NZ_JAKJSN010000130.1:0-1108 GCF_050337005.1 Photobacterium japonica
TGTACACACCGCCCGTCACACCATGGGAGTGGGCTGCACCAGAAGTAGATAGCTTAACCCTTCGGGGAGGGCGTTTACCACGGTGTGGTTCATGACTGGGGTGAAGTCGTAACAAGGTAGCCCTAGGGGAACCTGGGGCTGGATCACCTCCTTAAACGATAGACTGCTGTTTTATGCAGTGTCCACACAGATTGCTTGGTYGAAATGTAAGAGAACATCTAAGTTGCCCAATAACTTAGAAAAACTAAGTCCCGTTCGTCTAGAGGCCTAGGACACCGCCCTTTCACGGCGGTAACAGGGGTTCGACTCCCCTACGGGACGCCACTTTCTCTTTGATAGAGTCAAAGAAAAAGYAAWGGGTCGTTAGCTCAGTTGGTAGAGCAGTTGACTTTTAATCAATTGGTCGCAGGTTCGAATCCTGCACGACCCACCATCTCCTCYACAGGCGATGTAAAACTAATGTGGGCGATTAGCTCAGTTGGGAGAGCACCTGCCTTACAAGCAGGGGGTCACTGGTTCGARCCCGGTATCGCCCACCATCTTCTCTTTTAGAGAACGTCYCCTAAGACGTAAAACATATGGGGTTATAGCTCAGCTGGGAGAGCGCCTGCCTTGCACGCAGGAGGTCTGCGGTTCGATCCCGCATAGCTCCACCACTTTCTAAACACACTGGTAACAGTGTCGTTAGAAAGTGGATACTTCGGTAAACACATGTTCTTTAACAATTTGGAAAGCTGACTAGTAAGTGATCGAAAGATCACACTAATAGTTTTTATTGTCTCTTTATATAAAGAGCGATRAAAACGAGTTCTCAAGCAATACACATTCAAGTGTCTTGTATCGAGTCCGGCGAAAAACCAATGTCCTTATCTTTCTTGATCGAAGATAGGTGACGAACCTTGGTTGTTTGAACGTACAGACCTCTTGGGGTTGTATGGTTAAGTGACTAAGCGTACACGGTGGATGCCTTGGCAGTCAGAGGCGATGAARGACGTAKTAACTTGCGATAAGCCCAGATTAGGYAGTAAAARCCAYTTGAGTCTGGGATTTCYGAATGGGGAAACCCACGTGCATAAGCACGTATCGTTACGTGAATACATAGCGTAAC
>NZ_JAKJSN010000131.1:0-922 GCF_050337005.1 Photobacterium japonica
ATTACAAGGGGTGAGCAACTATTATTAGTGTTAAATTTTATCATCTATTTTAGATTGAGTTTTTCCAAAACATATAACTCAAGATTTAGTTCTTTCTTTATACCAAAAGCTACAATAGTTTTTGCATTCTTCGGATTGGTTACAGCTTTAAATTATATATCAATTTACTTACCTGACACATGGAGAATGCTTACTGAGAAGTTCATGTTTTTTGTTTCTTCCGATTTAAATCATGATCAATCTAGTTCGGTAAGAACTCACGAATACATAGCAATATTCAATATTGAAAATTGGGTATCTTCATTCTATCTGATATTTGGTAAAGGCTGGCTTGGTACATTTTCATTACCACAAGAAATAGTATATAACTTAACACAAGCAGATTTTTCTCTATCAGATATAGCCAATAATAAATTTTATAGTCCTCACGGATTTATAGGATTTCATGTTTTAAAATTTGGCTTGATTGGGAGTTTTGTCGTGTTTTATTCACTATTGTCAAAGGTTAATTTTAAAAACCAACATGTAAATAAAATCAACCCATTGGCTATTCTTATTCTTCCTGCGACACTTTATATCGGATACTTCAGCCCAATATTTGCTTTCTTTTCTTCGATTATTCTTACTACTTGCAAGCTATATGATGCTAAATGAAATAGTAAAAAACCTAAGTAAAGTTCTAAGTGGTAATGTTTTTGCTGCAATTTTAGCTTTCGGTGTAAACATATACTTAATTAATAATACAACCTCTTTGGTCTCAAGCGAAGTTTTATATTTCTATAGTTCTATATTGATAATTGCTACCGTATTTGAACTTGGATTAGCAAATTATTTTATATCAAAGAATTTAAATCAAAAAGATGAGGTCCTTGTAGCTAGCTTTACGATAAGTATGATATTTATACTAACCGTATTACTAGTT
>NZ_JAKJSN010000132.1:0-906 GCF_050337005.1 Photobacterium japonica
TCATGCCTAGTCTCGTGGGCTCGGAGATGTGTATAAGAGACAGATCTATTGTCTATTTAATAAGTGCTGTATTTACTCCATTAGAAAGTTTATCTCTAATGAAGGCTCCCTCTAAAAATGTTATTTTTAAAGTAATCCAAATCATAGTTTATTTGGTCACATTTCTTGTTGGGTATGATTACTTTGGGATATATTCAATTATATTAGCTGCTCTATTTTGCAGAATTCCAGGTTGGGTATTTTTTATGTATATCGTCTACTTCAAAAACAAACTAATATAAATATATAGGTGTCTCAGTTGCATTTAAGATCAATAGAATACTTTAGAGCATTAGCAATAATAATAATTGTTGCTGGTCATTCATATCAGTTTGGATTCAATCAAACGTCAAAATTTACTGAAGTGATAGCGTCTCTAATAACAGGTGGCACTGCATTGTTCGTTTTTATATCTGGGTTTATGTTTGATCATGTATTTAAATCTAGGTTTAATTTCAAAAAATTCATTTCAAGCAAGTTTAAAAATGTAGTCATACCCTATTTATTTATGTCATCAACAGCTATTTTTGTGTTGTATCTGTCATATCAAGGTTTTTTCAATTACGATGCTTATATTGTTAATTTAAACAATATTCAGGATATACCATTATTTAAGAACGAAGATAGTGATTTTATTGTAGCAATTAAATATCTAATTTCAGGGCGTCATCTTACCGCCTACTGGTATATACCATTTGCAATTCTCCTTTTTAGTTGCTCTAAATTGCATCACAAATTTTGCTTTTATTCATTAAGGGTTCAAATATGTATTTTCATTATATTGGGTYTTATATCTGTGATGATACAAAGGCCAATATTAGCAATTAACGCTTTTCAGTCTTTAATATATTATACTCCAATATATTT